>NZ_JAUOSO010000006.1:0-237634 GCF_030548905.1 Shewanella sp. 2_MG-2023 | reverse complement strand
TACAGCTTACAGCTTACAGCTTACAGCTTACAGCTTACAGCTTACAGCTTACAGCTTACAGCTTACAGCTTACAGCTTACAGCTCATTGTCATAGTCATATTCATAGCCATAGCACATAAGTCTTAGTCAAATTTACCGTGGAAGTCATGCGCCATACTTGATGGCTTGATAAGTTTTGTAACGTTTAAGTGTCTCATTTTTTGTACTTGCATCTATGCTTAATAAAGGCGTTTGCTGGAGCATAAAAATGTTACAAAAAGATGAAAGAGAGAAATTTATTTATGGCGGTATCTTAGTACCTACTAGGTTGCTGATTTATTGTGTTTATTTTATCGTTTTCTGTTTTATATTCTCCGTAATCTCAGGCTGTAGCAGCACGAGCCCAACTAAAAAAACACCTAATGTCAGTTCCTTATTCAATGATAGTGAGTTCACGGCTGTCACGATTCCAGATACTGATGCCATATTTGCACTGCCTGAAAAACTGAAAATAGAGATAAGAAGAGACTATGCGCGTTCAGGTGGTATTACCGGTACTAAAGTTCCTGTTAATAAATGGTTAGCTGAATACATTGATGCGCAAAATGGTGGGTTCGAATATCGTGACCATTTCACCAGAATGGCGAGTATAACGGCTGAGGAACGTGCTGGGAATTGTATGTCACTAGTGGTTTTATCAACTGCTATTGCTGATGTACTCGGTGTGCCTGTTAAGTTTCAAGATATAGATGTCGAGCCAATATGGGACAGGCGAGGGGGCTTTTATTTAGTTAATGGTCACGTCAACATGAAGTTACTTCATGTGGATCAGCCCAATACATATAGCATGAGAGGCTCTGAAATATTAGTGGACTTTTTACCTGAACGTTCAATAAGAGCTTACAGAGTGAAGCAAATCAATAAACAGACCTTAGCTGGGATGTATTTTAATAATGTTGCTGCAGAAGCCTTAGTGAAAAATGACTATGACTTAGCTTATGCGCTTGCTAAAAGAGCAATTGAACTCGATCCCTATTATGTTAATAGCATTAATACGCTGGCCGTGATTTATCGTCATAAAGGCATGGATGAGTTAGCCGAAAAAGCTTATCGTCATGTATTGCAGTTAGAGCCTAAAAATATTACCACACTATATAACTTAGCCATTATTCTTGGAGAACAAGAGAGATTAGAAGAATGGCAACAAGTACATAAAGTGCTCGAGATAGCACGGATTAACAACCCATTTTATTACTTCGATATGGCTCAACAAGCCTACTTTGAAAAGCAATATCAAGAGGCGTTAGTTTGGTATAAGCGTGCAGTGGATAGAGCTGATTATCGTCATGAGTTCTATTTTGGGTTATCGCGGGCTTATTGGGCGACAGGTGACCAAAGAAGAGCGAAAAAAAATATGGAAAAAGCAATCGACTTGAGCCTTGATGAGACCAGTCAGCATAGGTACAAAGGAAAACTGCAAGCAATGTTACGGCATTAAGCATTATTCTTATTAAGTTTCATCGCTTAATTAGCGCTATTGGCTGATATATAGCAGCCGCGGTTATTAAAACTATTTTCAGTTAGCACTGAAAATAGTTTTTTATGCGCTGTGCTTATGGCTGAAATACAAGTGCGGCTAAAGGCAGAGTTAACCGAAATAAATGAATTTATTGAATATTTTGTAATGTTAAATTTAAAGTTATTTATTAACAGTGATTTATACTCATAAAATAGATAAAACCATAGATTGAGTGAATTATTGTATGGTACTGTTTGAATTATAAAGCTGTTCGTTATGCTTTACTGCCAACTGTTAAATTTGGCGTAAATAATCTGTTTGCTGGAGCTGTATCAACTATGTATTACCAAAATGATGACGTTAGAATTGACGAGATAAAAGAACTATTGCCTCCTATTGCTATTTTAGAGCGATTTCCGGCGTCAGAAACGGCATCAGCAACCGTGTTTAATGCGCGTGATGGTATTCACCGAATTCTGAATCGCCAAGATGATCGTTTACTTGTGGTTATTGGCCCATGTTCTATTCACGATCCTGTTGCTGCTTTAGACTATGGTAAGCGTTTAATTGCACTTCGCGACAAGTACAAAGACCAACTTGAAATCGTAATGCGTGTTTATTTTGAAAAACCGCGTACAACAGTAGGCTGGAAAGGCTTAATCAACGATCCATATATGGATAACAGTTTTAAGCTTAATGATGGCTTGAGAACTGCGCGTAAACTACTGGTTGATTTGAATGAGTCTGGTATTCCTACTGCGGGTGAATTCCTCGATATGATTACACCGCAATATGTTGCTGACATGATGTGCTGGGGCGCTATTGGCGCACGTACAACTGAATCACAAGTTCACCGCGAGCTCGCGTCAGGCTTATCGAGCCCAGTTGGTTTTAAAAATGGTACCGACGGCACCATTAAAGTCGCTATTGATGCGATTGGCGCAGCAAGTGCACCGCATCATTTTCTATCAGTGACAAAGTTTGGTCACTCAGCGATTGTATCAACGAAAGGCAATCCTGATTGCCACATCATTTTGCGCGGCGGTAAAGCACCAAATTACAGCGAATCACACGTCACTGAAATTGAAGCCCAATTAGAAAAAGCGAAACTACCAACCAATATCATGATCGACTTTAGCCACGCCAACAGCAGTAAAGACTTTAACAAGCAAATGCTCGTTGCTGAAGATGTTGCGGGACAAATTGGTTCTGGTAATCACAATATTTTTGGTGTGATGGTTGAGAGTAATATTGAAGAAGGCCGACAAGATCTTGTTGTGGGCAAAGAGCTTTGTTATGGCCAAAGTATTACAGATGCTTGTATTGGTTGGAGTGATACAGAGAAATTGCTGGCAACACTTAGCGAAAGCGTCATCAAAAGACGTGGTTAACGGTTAATGTGCCATTAATCACTCATCATCAAGCTCTTGAGTAAATCAAAGCTCAAAAAATAAGGCGCTATTCAGCGCCTTATTTATTTGTTGGTGTTTGCTAAATACTCATTGGCTTTAGCTAGGCTTCCAAATGCCGAAATAAGATTGTTTCTTCCTTTATCTTGAAGCTCAGGATTACCTGATTCGATCATCATCCATACCCATGTTTGTATTAATTGTAATGGTGGGTGCTGAACTTTTGCTGCGTCTAACATGTTACTTCCTTTGAACTGGGAAAAAATGTTAATGGCCAGTATAAATCGCCAAAAAGTATCCATTAAAGAGTATCAAATTCTTTTTAGTTGCTGAACTAGAAACACGAGAATAATTGCTTATTTAATGAAATATTTTATATAAAATATCCTTTTATACTACCAATTCGTAACATTGGTAAGTCTAAAGTATTATTCGGTGGTCAATTTTTCAATATAATACGCTTACATTCATGTTGAACAACACTAAGGATTCTCACTGTTTATTGATATTAAATAGAACTTACCTCAAGCAAAAAGTGTTAACTTATTGTTGATGTGATGAATGTAGGCCAATGTATTTTTGAAGCGCAAGTATTTATGGGTGGAAGTAAATGAGACCGTCAGCGTATTTTGATGGACCAGTAGGCAAGCTAAACTGGAAAGTGGTGAGATTATTATGGCCTTACCTATTTGAATTTAAAGGGCGTATATTTTTAGCTATGTTGTGTCTGGTGATTGCTAAACTTGCCAGCGTTGGGCTTCCTTTCATTTTAAAAGACTTAGTTGATAGTTTAGATGGCCAGAAAACAGCAGCAATTGTTGCGGTGCCAGTCGCACTTGTTATTGCTTATGGCTCAGTGCGATTTTTGAATGTCATTATAGGTGAAATTAGGGATACGCTTTTTGGCCGCGTGACTGAACGTGCTATTCGACGCTTGGGTTTAGCTGTATTCGAACACCTACACAGGCTGGATCTCGATTTTCACTTAGATCGCAGAACAGGTGGCTTATCTCGTGATATTGAGCGCGGCACCAGTGGTATTAGCTTTCTAATGCGCTTTATGGTGTTCAATATCGTGCCGACGTTATTAGAAATCACTTTAGTGATCATTATTTTCTTTTTCAATTATGGTATTGGTTTTGCGCTCATAACCTTGATTGCTGTAGTGGCCTATATTGGTTATTCCATTTTGGCGACAGAATGGCGAACGGGTTTTGTTCGAGATGCCGCTAATGCAGACTCTTTATCAAATACTCGTGCGGTAGATAGTTTATTGAATTATGAAACGGTTAAATACTTTAATAATGAACGCTATGAATCTGAACGTTATGATTCGGCGTTAGATCAATGGGAAGTCGCTAAACGTAAAAATAGGCTGTCATTATTTGCATTAAATGCAGGACAAGCCTTAATTATCGCAGTGGCAATGACCTCGATGATGTGGCTTGCAGCGTCTGAAGTGACCGCGGGCAATATGACCTTGGGTGATTTCGTATTAATTAACGCTTTTATGATGCAGTTATTCATCCCACTTAACTTTTTAGGTTTTGTTTATCGAGAGATCCGCGGCGCATTAGCCAATATTGAACGTATGTTTGGTTTATTAGATAAAGTCCCGAGTATTCAAGATACTGCAGGTGCGTCTGAAGTGGTGCCAACAAAAGGCGAGCTGCGTTTCAATAATATTTGTTTTAATTATGATGAAAGACCGATTCTCAATGAGGTAAGTTTTACCGTTCCTGCAGGTCAAAAAGTGGCGGTAGTCGGTGAAAGTGGTGCGGGTAAATCAACATTAATTAAACTGTTATTTCGTTTTTATGATGTTGATAGTGGCTCGGTAACGATTGATGGAAAAGACATTAAACAACTGACTCAGCAAGCACTACGTCAATCGATTGCGATAGTGCCGCAAGATACCGTGCTATTTAACGACACGATTTATAATAATATTTTATATGGTAGACCTTCAGCGAGTGATGAAGAATTAAAAGAAGCGGTAAAATTAGCTAATTTGAGCGACTTTATAGAGTCGCTGCCAAATCAATGGCAAACCAAAGTGGGTGAGCGAGGTTTGAAGCTGTCTGGTGGTGAAAAACAACGAGTCTCTATTGCTCGCGCGATTTTAAAATCTGCCCCTATCCTAGTGTTTGATGAAGCGACTTCATCTTTAGACAGCAAGTCTGAACAGGCTATTTTAACAGCGCTTAAAGTCGCAGAAAAAGGCCATACAAGTTTAGTTGTTGCGCACCGACTATCTACTATTATTGATGCTGATAAAATTGTCGTGTTAAGCCAAGGGAAAATCGCAGAACAAGGCACCCATCAACAGCTTTTACTACAAAATGGCGTCTATGCAAAACTGTGGCGAATTCAAAATGAGCAAACAATCACACTTTGATGTGCAGCTTGTAGACGTTTTCTCTCTTTGATAGTGCAGTTTTTGTGTATAATTAGCTTTAATTGCCTGGAAAGGATTGAGATCGTTTAGGTAAATAGGAAATTATCAGGTAATTAAGCCTAAAAATGGAGGTCGTTAGTGCAAAACATTTCTTTAATAGCAGCCTTAGAGGGTACACAACATAAAGTGACCACGGATTGGTTTGCGATTATGGCGACGCTGGAAAAGCGAGAAATGAATCAAGATGAATTGCAGTCTGTCTATGATGAATTATGCGCAGGTTTGATTGTGACTACCCGTGGACTAACACTCGCAAAAATAAATGATAACGATAGCGAAGATAGTTTATTGAAAGCGGATGATAGCGCGGCAGATATTTTGGTATAAACTTCTGTCGATAAGCCTCATGAGCAAACGGGCTTATTTAAAGACGTAAAAATGAAATTCACATAAAAAAAGCAATCCTTAGGATTGCTTTTTTATTGCTGAAATTGTCTCTAATTAGCTTAAAAGACTATTTTTTAGACTATCTGTTTTGAAACTATCTGTTTTAAACTATCTGTTTTTAGACCAGCTATGACAGACCATCTTAATCATTGAATTTGGGTTAGCATCTTCCGTTAATCTGGTGATTTGTCCTTGTTCGAAACAGATTTTCTCGCCTTCAATTTCAGATAGCTTTTCGCAGTTGCTACAAGTTAACGAAATTGCTTTATTCGTTCTGTTAGCCGTCATTATTGAGTTTTCTGATTTCAAAAATAAGTCCCTAGGAATGTGCTCTACATCACAATTTTACACCTAAATTAACAATAGTCCAAAGATATTCGTTGTCAATATATTAGCAAAAAGTCTAGTAGTTTTTGCTAAAACGTCATTTTATGTCTTTTAATAAAACTAATACTGTTGATAAAACTTATCTAGGGAGATAGAAATGCCACTCTCTGTAACGATTCTTGCATGCTGGCGAGTTAACTGCCTAGGCTCACTGACCCCACAAGAGTGGGCAATAATTTTTAAATCATGATGCAAAGAGCGATTATAGTTAGCCACTCTTGCTGATTTATTATGGGGATCTAACCCTTGTTGCAGGTGTTTATTATGAGTGGTGATCCCAGTAGGGCAGGTATCCTTATTACATTGCAATGCTTGTATGCAACCGAGTGCAAACATATTACCCCTCGCTGAAGCGATAAAGTCGGCGCCTGTTGCTAATGCCCATGCCACCTGAGAAGGCAGTACCATCTTGCCACTGGCAATGACTTTTATTCGTTGCTTTAAGCCTTTTTGCCTAAATAAATTAATCACTATCGGTAAGCTTTCTTTTATGGGCAAGCCAACATGATCCATTAAGGCTTGTGGCGCCGCGCCAGTACCACCTTCAGCACTATCTAAGGTGAAAAAGTCAGGTGCATGCTCTATTCCACGGCGGTTAATTTCAGCACATAAATCATTGAGCCATTGCTCGTCACCTAATACCGCTTTAATACCAGTAGGCTTACCGGTTACATTGCGAACGTGGCAAATCATATCAATGATATCGGCGACACTATTAAACTCTGCATGGCCATTTGGGCTAATAGAGTCTTGTCCTACAGGTATACCTCGAATGTCAGCAATTTCTTTGGTAACTTTTACCCCTGGTAAAATACCGCCTTTGCCCGGTTTAGCACCTTGGCTTAATTTTATTTCAAACATTTTTACATTATCGTGGGCTGCTATAGCAGTTAGCTTTTTGTCATCCAGTTTGCCGTTTTCATCTCGAACACCGTATTTGGCTGTGCCAATTTGAAACACTAAATCACAATGGCCCTTTAAGTGATGTTCACTTAATCCACCTTCTCCAGTATTGAGCCAGCAACCTGCTTGCGCTGCGCCATGGGACAGTGCCGTCACTGCGGGGCGTGATAAAGCACCAAAACTCATGGCCGAAATATGACAAATTGTGGATGTTTGGTAGGGGATCTTACATTCAGCGCCAATGGTAAGAATATTGTCTGTATGTTCATCTGAGTCATACTTGGGAAATGCAGCATTCAAAAACATCACAGTACCAGTCTTGTCATGTGTTTGGGTTGAACCGAATGAAATGGTGCGATCAATATTTTTAGCAGCACGATATATCCAGCTGCGCTCTGCACGGTTAAATGGTAGCTCTTCACGATCTTGAGCAAAGAAATATTGTCTAAAAAACTCACCCTGTTTCTCGAATAAATATCGAAAGCGGCCAATTACGGGGTAGTTATGTCGAATCGCCTGCTTTGTTTGTACTTTATCGACGATATACATATAAATAACCGCGATAACACCGAAAGCAATACAGGCTAAAAATAACCCAGTAAATATCTCTAATCCGACAATAAACCAATGTGGTTGCATTTTTGTTCCTTAAAAATGTTCAATGGATAACCGTGACAAAACTTAGCATCGTTTAAGCTGAATGCTATTCGTAATATTGTTTACTTTTTGACTTAATTGATTATGGATGAAGCTAACCCATTGTTCTAGCCTCATTTTCATCTTCAGATATTCGTGGCTCAGTTTTCTTCGTGAAAATGGTTTACCGATTAAAGCTAAAAGCTTAAGTTTTTAATTATGTTGCCGATAAAATAAGCTAACCTGAAATGTAATTAATCGTTAATTGGAGCTGGTGATGGAGTTATATAATCCGACGCAAATGAATGCTAAATCGAATCGTCAATCACCGCCTGAACAGGCGGCGGACAAATTGAATTCAAAGCCAATAACTGAGACTACTGAAATAAAAAAAACTTCAGTGAATGAAATAAGCCGCGAGTTGAAAAATAGCAGTATTTTAGCGGCACAAGAAAAGGTCAGTATTGCAGCGGGCGATCAATCGATGGCATTGCTATATCGCGCTGCAATTGATGCGATAAATATTGAGCTTGAACCTACAATGGGTGAAAACGCGATACAAAAAGCAGCAGAAACCGATGTTGATTATTCGCCAGAAGCGACGGCAGAGCGTATAGTCAGTTTTGCGACCAATTTCTTTTCGGTGCACCAGCAGCAGAATAGCCAAATGGAGTTTTCTGAACAATTAGATACTTTTATGGACAAAATTTCTGGTGCTATCGATCAAGGCTTTAAAGAGGCAACCGAGATATTATCGGGTTTGAAAGTACTTGAAGGTGACATTGCAGCAGGGGTCGAACAAACCTATAGTTTAATTCAGGCAGGGCTTGAAACCTTTAAACAAAATACAGCACCGCCGCAAGTTGAATGAATACAATCGATTTCTTCATCTAAGATTCAAGGAATAGCTTATGTGGACAACGGGTACCGTCATTGAACGTATTGAATGGAATGAGAAGTTATTCTCGCTACGCATCAAAGCAGATGTAGAACCATTTATTGCAGGACAGTTTATCAAGCTGAGTCAAATTCGTGATGAGAAACGTATTGCGCGTGCCTATTCAGTGGTCAACCCACCAGGGAAAGACTATATCGAAGTGTTGGCTGTTGCTGTAGAAGACGGACAGCTTTCCCCAGATCTTCAAGCACTGAGTATTGGTGACACAATTGAAGTGAGCACCAAGGCGGCTGGCTTTATGACTTTAGATGAAATTCCCACCGGCGCCTTACAAGGGCCGCATCTATGGTTTTTAGCGACAGGTACAGCTGTTGGGCCATTTATTTCTATGATGGAAACAGCAGAACCTTGGCAGCGATTTGATAAAGTGGTGCTAGTGTATGGTGTTCGCTTGATTGAAGACTTAGCCTATTTACCACAGTTAGAAGCATTAAAAGCTAAATACCCAACCCAATTCATATTTATTCCGTTAGTCACCCGCGAAGCATATAGCGGTGGTTTGTCATGTCGAATTCCTGATGGATTACAAAGCGGTATTCTTGAACAGACAGCTGGAGTTGCGCTTAATCAAGATAATTCTCAGGTGATGATTTGTGGCAATCCTGGAATGATTACCGATGCGCAAACAGCATTAATTGAAAAAGGTTTAGTGAAGAACTTACGTCGAGCCCCTGGCCAAATCACCGTTGAAAAATATTGGTAATCTGCCTTGAACAAGCTGTATGACATCTAATTTATGCAGCTCTTGGGATATGATTTATTGCTTATAAATACATAAATCCCCTTGGTATTCAAAGATGGATTCATAAACAACACTTGCTCCTTTAGCAGCGATCTATTATCCTTTCGCAACTGATAATTATTATCATTTCCATAAGCAATCACTCACTATTTTGTTACATATATATTTGTGACAAGGTGAAGTGAGTTATGCAACGCCAAGGAGAATTTGGAATGAAGTCGTTTAAAAGTCTAGCATTGTTAGGTTTAGCTACTGTGTCATCAATGGGATCAATGACTGCTACAGCAGCTGAAGATCTTACTGTTTATTCATACCGACAAGCTTTTCTTGTTGAGCCGATTTTAGAAAAATTCACCCAGGATACAGGCATTAACGTCAATGTCGTATTCGCTAAAGATGGTATTGCAGAGCGTATTGCTCGTGAAGGTCGTCTTTCTCCTGCTGACGTTGTACTCACCTCTGATTTTTCGCGCCTTATGGAATTGGTCGAAAAAGACTTAGTTGTTGATGTTAACAGTGACACGCTTAACAACAATATTCCTGAGCAATATCGCTCACCAGAAAATGACTGGTATGCGCTGACTATGCGTGTTCGTAATGTTTATTCTTCTAAAGACCGTGTCGGTAAGCTTGATCTAAGTTATGAAGATTTAGCCTCTGAAGAGTACAGAGGGAAAATTTGTACGCGTAGCTTCAAACACCCTTATAACATCGCATTAGTTGCATCAATGATCGCTCATCACGGCGAAGCTGAAACTAAAACTTGGCTTGAAGGTGTTAAAGCCAATTTAGCGCGTAAGCCACAAGGAAATGACCGAGCACAAGTTAAAGCGGTGAAAGAAGGTTTATGTGATATTGCTATCGGTAACAGCTACTACTTCGGTAAAATGATGTCAGATCCTAAGCAAAAGAGCTGGGCTGAAGCGGTATATATCAATTTCCCAAATCAGCAAAACCGTGGTTCTCACATCAATGTTTCAGGTATGGCACTCGCTAAGTTTGCACCAAACAAAGATAATGCGATAAAATTAATGGAGTTTTTATCGTCTGATGTAGCTCAAAAATCTTACGCAGAAGTGAATATGGAGTATCCGGTTAAAGCGGATGTGAAGCCTTCTGAAATGGTAGCCTCTTGGGGTGACTTCAAAGCTGATAGTCTTCCAATCTTTAAGCTAGCAGAAAACCATCAAGCAGCAGTGAAGCTACTTGATGAAGTAAAATTTGATCTGTAAGGATGCTTTATTACGCCGCATGATAATCATGCGGCACTGACTGGAAAGTATTTATGATCTTAGGCTTAACCAGAAGCTGGTCGCTCGCTGGTTATGCGATTGCGGTAATATTAATATTGCCGCTTTTTGCACTTTTAGTACAAGCAACATTCCCTGACGAAGCTGTTTTTAGTCATTTAATTGATACCGTACTTCCAACCTATATCAGTAACAGCCTGTTGCTCATGTTGCAGGTTTGTCTCGGTTCTTTAGTCATTGCTGTTCCTGCTGCTTGGTTAGTGGCGAGGTGTGACTTTCCTGCTCGTCGATATTTTCAATGGGCATTATTACTGCCCCTAGCAATGCCCGCTTATATTGTTGCGTATGTTTATACCGACATGCTTGACTATGCAGGCCCCGTGCAGCGCATGTTAAGGCAAGTGTTTGGCTGGACCTCCCCTCAAGATTACTATTTCCCTGATATTCGTACTTTAACTGGTGCAGCTATCATGCTGTCATTGGTGTTATTCCCGTATATCTATTTGCTGGCTCGCACCGCTTTTATGGAGCAATCTTCGAGCTTATTGCACGCCTCACGTATTATGGGCTGTAGTCCTTGGCAAAGTTTCTGGCGATTAGGTTTACCGATGGCAAGGCCTGCGCTAGCCGTTGGCATGGCATTAGTTGCCATGGAAACGGCTGCTGATTTTGCCACTGTAAGCTACTTTGCTGTGCCAACACTTACCACTGCTGTATACGATACTTGGCTAGGGTATGGCAGCCTTTCAGCGGCAGCAAAATTATCAGCAATCATGCTATTGGTCATATTCGCTATGGTGGGTTTTGAGCGTTTTGCCCGTCGTAAACAAGAGTTATTCCAAAAACAATCAAGGTTAACTGAGTCTGATCGCTATCACCTTAAAGGCGTTAAAGCTTGGGTGTCTTTTGGCTATTGCAGTTTACTTATTGTGTTGGCTTTTTTACTGCCATTTATGGTGCTTGCGGGTTATGCCATCGACTATTTCGATGAAAGCTGGAACAGTCGTTTTTGGCAATACAGTTTTAATAGCTTATACATTGCCGCTGTTGTGAGCTTTATCTGCGTTGTTTTAGCCTTACTGATGATGTTTATTAGGCGAGTGAGCCCGCGTAAAAGTGACATTTTACCTTCTCGGTTAAGCAGCACAGGTTACGCGATCCCTGGCACCGTATTAGCTATCGGTGTGTTAGTGCCATTAACCTATCTTGATTTCGCGATTAATGATATTTATGACTATTTTGATGCCCGTGGACCAGGCCTGCTATTTACCGGCAGTGTGTTTGCGTTGATTTTTGCTTTCTGTGTTCGCTTTGTGGCGATTTCAATCGGGAGTATTGAAAACAGCTATAAACGCATATCGCCTTCATTAGATATGGCCAGTATTACCATGGGGCAAAAGCCACGACAGTTATTATGGCGCGTGCACTTACCTTTACTGCGTAAAGGTATATTTGCTGGCGCGTTACTGGTCTTTATCGAAAGCATGAAAGAACTTCCTGCGGCATTATTACTACGTCCTATTGGATTTGAAAACCTTGCGACCCATGTTTTTCAATTCGTTTCAGATGAGCAACTCGAACATGGTGCTTTAGCTGCTATTGTGATTGTAATTGTTGGGCTTATCCCGTTGATTTACCTAAACCGTTCATTGGAGCAAGAGAGCTGATATGTCCACATTGACCATTCAAAATGTAAAAAGTGACTACCAAGGACAGGTGATTCTCAAAGGATTAAATCTGACTTTAGAACAAGGTGAAATCGTGGCTCTTTTGGGCCCCAGTGGTTGCGGTAAAACGACATTGCTTCGCGCGATTGCCGGACTGCAAGCCATTAGTGAAGGCAGTATTGCTATCAATGGTCAGTCGCTAAGTGCTGACGGTGTGTTTGTCCCGAGTGAAAATCGCGGCATTGGAATGATATTTCAAGACTATGCGTTATTCCCACACTTAACCGTGAGCGACAATATTCTTTTTGGAGTAAAAGACTTAACTGCAAAAGAACGCAGTGAACGCCTAGAAGATATGTTGCAACTGGTTAAACTTGAAGGGTTAGGTAAGCGATACCCTCATGAATTATCGGGTGGCCAGCAACAACGAGTGTCGATTGCCCGCGCGCTGGCTTATCAGCCAGAACTGCTATTACTCGATGAGCCTTTTTCAAATATTGATTCGCAAGTACGTAGCGAAATGATGTTAGAAATTAGGCAAATCCTTAAGCAGCGTAACGTTAGCGCAGTATTTGTTACTCACAGTAAAGATGAAGCATTTGTATTTGCTGATAAGTTAGCTTTATTTAAAGAAGGCGGCATTGTTCAGCATGGGTTAGCTGAAGAGCTATATGCTGAACCTATTGAGCGTTATGTGGCTGAGTTTTTAGGCGAGGGCAACTATTTAACTGTTACGGTTAAAAGCCCAACTCAGGTCTCTTCGGTTTTAGGGTTAATTGAGAGTACTAAAACGTTAAACCTCGCGCTTAATAGCCAAGGTGAATTACTGCTACGACCGCAACAAATTGATTTACAACCAGCATCTCAAGGGCATGGTGAAATTGTCGAAAGGCGTTTTCTGGGTACAATTTGTCATTATTGGGTTAAAGTAGGGTTACAAACGCTCGAAGTGAGAAGTCAATTAACTGCATTGAAGCTTGGTCAGAAAGTGAATTTATCCATATCGGCACACCCTTTAGTGATATTTTAGTGACCTAAGTCTAAATTGGTTAATTATCGTATAGAGCATAAGGAATAAATTGCTCAACTACCTTACAATATTAGCATCTTATTATTGTCAAAGGTGGTTGATTCCAACATGGAAACACAGAATATGCCTCGCGAACAGTTAGGAGTTTGTGCTGAAGGAAATTTGCATAGCGTCTACTTGATGTTTAATGCAAATGACGGCGTTGAAGCTCAACTGCGTCCTTGTTTAGCCAATGTAGCCCAATATATTTATGAGTTATCAGATCAATATGCAGACAGTGCCTTTAATGGTTTTGTCGCTATTGGTGCTAACTATTGGGACACTATTTATGGTGAACAGCGTCCAGCTCAATTGCGTCCATTCCCAGCGATGCAAGAGGGGAATCGTGATGCTCCTGCCATTGAGTACGATTTATTCATGCATATCCGCTGTGATCGTTATGATATTTTGCATTTAGTTGCCAATGAAATTAGCCAAATGTTTGAAGGTTTGGTTGAGCTAATTGAAGAAGAACGTGGTTTCCGTTTCATGGATAGCCGTGATTTAACAGGCTTTGTTGACGGCACTGAAAACCCGAAAGGGCGTAGTCGCCAAGAAGTTGCGCTAGTCGCTGATGAAGATAATCAATTTAAAGGCGGCAGTTATGTGCATGTGCAAAAATATGCTCATAATTTAAGTAAGTGGAATCGCCTACCACAGAAGAAACAAGAAGATATTATCGGCCGAACAAAGCAAGATGATATTGAATATGCTTCTGAAGATAAGCCATTAACCAGCCATATTAAACGCGTTAACTTAAAAGACGCTGATGGTAAGTCAATGGAAATCCTACGTCAAAGCATGCCGTTTGGTTCATTAAGAGAGCAAGGGTTAATGTTTATCTCGACTTGTAGCAAGCCAACTCATTTTGAAGAAATGCTTCGCAGTATGGTGCACGGTGATGGCCATGGTAACCATGATCATTTAATGCAATTCACTAAAGCATTAACGGGCTCATCTTTTTTCGCCCCTTCATTAGATTTCTTAGCTCAGTTTGCTAATGACTAACCTGTTTAGTTGTTAGCTATTAGACACAAAAAAAGCAATGCGATGGCATTGCTTTTTTATTGGCTGACTTCCCGTCTTACATCGGTTAGTTCGCCGATATCGTTTAATTACTCGCTGTAATTAAACAGTGACTTAACCGTTTCCAGTGTATCGTCAATAGTCTTGATGCTAGCTGGACAAATGAAAATAGTGTCATCTCCAGCAATCGTTCCTAAAATCCCCTCAGGCTTACCTATTGAGTCCAATAAGCGAGCGATTAACTGTGCAGCGCCAGGGCTGGTGCGAACCACAATCATTGCTTGGTTATGGTCAACGTCGAGGACGAGGTTTTTTACTGGGCTACCTGCGGTAGGAACACCTAATTCTGCAGGTAAACAGTACACCATTTCTTGTTTAGCATTTCGAGTACGTACGGCCCCGAACTTGCTTAGCATACGTGAAACTTTTGACTGGTTGATATTGCCAAAACCTTCTGCTTGCAGCGCGTTAACTATCTCACTTTGGCTACCAAAGCGCTCTTCCTTTAGTATCGACTTAAACGTTCTAACGAGTTCATCCTGATTCTTGGTCGCTGGCATATTTTTTTCGTCTTATAGTAATAATTAAAATGAATACAATATATTCACAAAACGGGTTCATTTTGAATAGATAAACGTCACAAGTCAAGAAATAAGCTAAATCGGTGAATAAAAATTCACTTTACAGTGTAAATGGCTAAATCAGTGATTATTTATATACATATCATAGAATAAGTAATTCACCTTACTCCACTAACGGATAATTGAAATTGTCTCGCTGATGCAGTAATGTGACGCCACAAGAAATATGATCTATGTCACAAACTGCGAATCATACATTTAGAAGTCATACACTAGAACGTTATTGGAGATAATTATGAAAGTAGCTGTACTTGGTGCTGCTGGCGGTATTGGCCAGGCCCTAGCTTTACTATTAAAAACTCAACTTCCTGCAGGCTCAAAGTTGTCTCTTTATGACATTGCTCCTGTTACTCCAGGTGTTGCTGTCGATTTAAGCCACATCCCAACAGACGTTGAAGTAACTGGTTTTGCTGGCGAAGATCCAACGCCTGCATTAGTTGACGCTGATGTTGTGTTAATCTCTGCTGGTGTTGCACGTAAGCCAGGTATGGATCGTTCAGATCTTTTCAACATCAACGCGGGTATCGTTCGTAACTTGATTGAAAAAGTGGCAGCGACTTGCCCTAAAGCATTAATTGGTGTGATCACTAACCCAGTGAACACTACGGTTGCAATTGCTGCTGAAGTACTTAAAAAAGCAGGTGTTTACGATAAGAATCGTTTATTCGGTGTTACTACACTGGATGTTATCCGTTCTGAAACTTTCATTGCTGACCTTAAAGGTCTAAACGTTGCTGATGTAAACATTAACGTTATTGGCGGCCACAGTGGTGTGACTATTCTTCCACTTCTTTCACAGGTTGAAGGCGTAAGCTTTACTGATGAAGAAGTTGCAGCACTTACTACACGTATCCAGAATGCGGGTACTGAAGTTGTTGAAGCTAAAGCGGGTGGCGGTAGTGCGACACTTTCAATGGGTCAAGCGGCATGTCGTTTCGGTCTATCATTAGTACGTGGTCTTCAAGGTGAAGCAAACGTTGTTGAGTGTGCATACGTAGATGGCGGCAGTGAACATGCTGAATTCTTCGCACAGCCTGTAGTACTAGGCAAAAACGGCGTTGAAAAAGTTCTTCCATACGGCGAAGTTAGCGCGTTTGAAGCCAATGCTCGTGATGCAATGCTTGATACTCTAAAAGGCGATATCAATCTAGGTGTTGAATTCGTTAAATAAGCATTTCGCTTATTGACTTAAAAAGCGAAGCGTAATGCTTCGCTTTTTTGTGCCTGTTTGATGATTGAATTTTTAGTAAAAGTACCATCATGCTCTTGGCGTCACAGAGTTTTATCAAGGTACCTTTATCAAGCTACTGTTTATCAAGCTACTGTTTATCAAGCTACTGTTTATCAAGCTACTGTTTATCAAGCTACTGTTTATCAAGTTACTGTTTATCAAGTTACTGTTTATCAAGCTACTGTTTATCAAGCTACTGTTTATCAAAGTATTGTTTACCAAGGTACCGTTTATCAAAGTATTGTTTACCAAGGCACTGTTTTACCTTGCCAGTCTAGAAATTCCGCTTCACGATTGAATGATAACCCTTGATGAATCGTCAGTAATTGCTGTGCGACAAATTCAGTTGTGAACAGTTTTCCTTCGGGTACGTTGTGTTGAAATGGTTTTGACAAATCAGTGTCTGTGGTACCAGGATGAAACGCAATCAGTTTGACGTTTTTAGCTCTGCGGCCATATTCAATTGCAGTGGTTTTGATTAGCATATTTAATGCCGCTTTCGATGCTCGATAGCTATACCAGCCGCCTAAATGATTATCACTGATACTGCCCACTCTGGCGCTTAATACCGTTATGATGCAAGGCTGTTTGCCTTTAAGCAATGTAGTCAGTTGTTGCAGCCACATCATCGGCACTATGGTGTTTGAATGGAATAGTGCCTGCATCGATTCTGGATTAATCTCTTCTAAGCGCTTTTCTGGCGCAAGTAATGGGCTCGATGTTGTGTCTTTTGAACTTGTCAGGGATTGAACCTCAGCAGTAGAGCTGCCGTTGGCTTGCTTATCAACTTGATTGTGTAACCTACCATTACAGATAAACACGTTAACGATATGGCCTTTGATTGGGGCTAAGGAATCGCAAATTTTTGCTATGCTTTCAGCTGTATAATCTGAAACCATATGCTGCAGATTAACCTTATTCTTAATCGCATCAGTCACAGTAGCTTGGTATTGGGTACTTTGACTGACAGTAATGATTTGTTCGATGTCATTATTTGCAATTAATTGATCAACAATGGCGCTTGCAATACCTGATGATGCGCCAATGATGATGGCTGATTGAGTGCTGTTGAGCATTGACACCACCTAGGTTGCTTTATTAATCGATTGAGTCTGCTTACTCGATGTATTCAAGTTACTCGATGGATTCAAGTAACTTGATTGATTCATTTTAGGTTGCAGCTGCCTGTTTCACAGCGCTGTTGACCTGTTAATAAGTAAGAAATTTTATAGCGATTTTTAGCAAAACCTCGATAAGCGATATCTGCAAAAGGCTTGACACAAGGCAACCTGAGTAACTGTATCCATTTGTGCTTGCCGGTTAAAGCCCACGCTTTAGCTGTCACATCTAAGCCTGTAAGGATTTCACCCGTGTTGGTTTCAGCATGTAATATCTTATTAGCCACACTTAAATCAATATGAGGATACTTTTGCTCAAAACCCTGCTGATTTAGATCCGCCAGTTCAATTTTATGCAAGCGGTCATACTTTTTAAGTTGCTCCATTTCATTACTGCACAATGGGCACGCGCTATCGTAAAAAATCCTTAATTCCATTGTGAGACCTCTTTCAGATTTATTAATAGTCATTATGGGTACGCTCAATGTCACACAATAGATCTCTTATGAGTATCAGCGCACCTTTAATGCCAAGGTATTGAGTGTTACTATCGAGTTAATTGCTCACTTTTTGATGGAACAAAATATGAAGAAACTCAACCAGTTTGCTTCTTTTTTACTCATAACCTCCACGACGTTCTCCTGTCTTTTTACTTTTTCCGCCTCCGCTGCAAGCAGCGATGAAGCCACTAGTGTTTCTAGCATTCCAAGACCTGTCAAAGTGGAACAAGTCGATATCGGCACAGAATACCGTGAGCGTTTTTTGCCAGGAGAAGTTAAAGCATCTGAAAAAGCGGCTTTATCTTTTCGTGTGTCAGGTGAAATAGCCCAAATATTGGTGAGACCCGGTGATCCTGTCAAAGCGGGTGATATTTTGGCGACACTGGATAGTGATATATACCAGCAGCAATTAGCCGTCGCCCAAGCGCAGTTTGAATTGGCTAAAGTACTTTTTGAGCGTAATGAGTCCTTGGTTGAGCAAGGTGTTGTATCTCGTAATGATTATGACCAAGCAAAGAGTGATTACACTATTGCCCAAGCAGCGTTGGATAAAGCTAAAGCTGACGTGACGTACACTAATTTAATCGCACCCTATCAAGGGGTGATTTCTAAGCGGATGAAGCGTGAGTTTGAGTTTGTGCAAATGCAAGAAGAGGTGATGGGGATCCGCACTGAGTCCGCAGCAGATATTAGCTTTCAGTTACCCGAACAGTTTATTGGATTTCTACAAAAATCAGATAAGAGCTTACAAGATATCAATAATATCGAAGTGAAATTTGATAGTCGCGATCACTGGTATGCGGCAAAACTCAAAGAGCTAAACACGGTTGCAGATCCAACGACCAGCAGTTACACCATCATTCTTACTTTACCTATGCCAGATGAACTTAATGTACTTCCCGGGATGTCAGCGCAGGTGAAAGTTAAACTGCCCGCGAGAACGGCCGATGCTCACCCCAAAATTCCAGCTGGTGCAATGGTTAAAGAAAACCAAGATACTTTCGTATTTGTTTGGTTACCAGAAGAGAAGCGGATTAAAAAAGTGGCTGTGACATTACAAGGCACTCGATTAATGACAGGTTTAAATGATGGTGATTGGTTAGTGGTTGCTGGAGCAAGCGAGCTCAAGGATGGTCAGTCTGCGGTTAAATGGATTAAAGAGCGAGGATTATAAGATGAAGACACTTTTTCCTCATAAGATACTTTCTACTCATAAGATATTTTCTCCTCATAAGAAACTTTCTACTCATAAGAGATTTTCTTCTCATAAACTGGTGAGTCATAAAGTGAGAAACACCTTAGCGGTATTAGTAAGCCTTATTGCTATAACAGCATGTACGCCGAAAGTGACCATAGAGCCAACTGAAACTTTAGTAAAAACTTACACTTTACCCCGTGCTAATAATGAAGTGATCAGGGAGTTTAATGGCGTTGCAAGAGCGCAGGATTTAACTAACCTGTCATTTCGAGTCGAAGGACGAATTGAGCGAATACCTGCAACCAAAGGCAAAGTGGTTGAAAAAGGCGAGCTGCTTGCAGTGCTAGAAAAACGGGATTTTACAATCGCATTGAGTGACCGACAAGCCCGAAAAGAAGTCAGTTATAAGCAAGCCCAGCGAGGCAAACAGCTGGTTGATAGTAAGCTGATGGCACAATCTGAGTATGATCAAATGAATGCACAGTATTTGGTGGCTAAAGCGGAAGAGAAACAAGCTGAACTCTATTTGCAGTATACCGAACTTAGAGCACCATTTTCAGGCATTGTCAGTGATGTATTTTTGGAATCTTTTGAAAATGTTCAACCGGGAGTGTCGGTATTGAGCATGCAAAAGGTTGAGCGAATCGAAGTCGATGTGCAAATCCCTGACGTACTGATTGCAGTGTCTAAAAAGGAAGAGGACAGAAAGCAGCAGGCACGACTTAAAGTGAGCTTTGAAGCGTTTCCTAATACGACATTTGAAGGGCGTTTACTTGAAGTTAATACCGAAAAAGACCCACTAACATCAACTTACATTGCCACCATAGCGGTCGATTTAGACCCTAAGTACAAAGTACTGGAAGGTATGCCTGCCAAAGTCGAAGTCAACTTAAGTGATATGACATACACCTATAATCGAGAGTATCTAGTGCCTATTGAAGCTGTGGTCATGCAAGACGGTAGCGATATCAATACCCAAGCAAGTGGTGTCTGGCTTTATAACCCAAGTGATAAATCAATTGAATATCGCTCAGTGACGCTAGGGGTGATTGTCGGAAATGATATTGAAATCACCAGTGGCCTTGAAGATGGATTGACGATTATTACGACTGGCGCCGCAAGGTTAGTGAAAGGTCAGCGTGTAAAGCTGATAGAAGGAGCCTAAATGATGGGAATATTAATGGGCTCTTATGGCCACAATAGTGACTTACTAACAGCGAAAACAAAGGAATGTGTCTTATGAATATTGCAGGTTACTTTGTTAAAAATACCGTTATCAGTTGGATGTTTACCTTAATCTTATTGATTGGCGGTTTAATGGCATTCACCGGTCTTGGTCAGTTAGAAGATCCACCATTTACGATTAAAGATGCCGTTGTGGTAACGCTGTATCCGGGGGCGACTTCAACAGAAGTTGAAGAAGAAGTGACATATCCCATTGAAAAGGCGATTCAAGCCTTGCCATATGTGGATTACATTCGCTCATTAAGTACTTCTGGTATGTCACAAATCACCGTGACCATGAAAAACATCTATGGCCCAGAAGAGCTACCGCAGATATGGGACGAATTACGTCGTAAAGTGAACGACATGTCAGCCAGTTTACCGCCAGGGGTTCAAACACCGATCGTTAATGATGACTTTGGTGATGTATACGGCATCATGTTGATGGTCAGCGGAGCAGACTATAGCTACCGCGATATTCTCGATTATGTTGATTATGTAAAACGTGAACTTGAGTTAGTCCCAGGTGTGGGTAAAGTTTCCCTTGCAGGTAATCAGCAAGAGCAAGTCTTTGTTGAGATGTCACTGAACAAAGCAGCTAGTTCTAACATTGACCCTTCATTAATCCAAAATTTGCTTAACTCGCAAAATATGGTGTCTGATGCGGGTAATATCAGAGTGTCAGCCGACAACTTAAAAATCCGCACCAGTGGCGGATTTAAGTCCGTCAGCGAGCTTGAAGAATTAATTATTCCTGGCACCCAGGGCAACAAGCTTATCTATTTGAAAGATGTCGCAACGGTTTCTCGTGGCTTTCAAAACATTCCAACCAATCTACTTAAATTCGATCAACACGATGCCATTAATATCGGTATTTCATTTTCAACTGGGGTGAATGTAGTTGAAGTTGGTAAAGCGATTGATGCCAAACTGGCGAGCATTGAAAGTGTCCGCCCAGCTGGGATGGTCATTGAAACCATGTACAACCAACCAAACGAAGTGGACGCTTCAGTTGGCAGCTTTGTGTGGAATCTGATTGCCGCAGTGGTGATTGTGGTCGGGGTGTTACTGGTATTTATGGGCTTCAAGTCCGGTATCTTAATTGGGTTAATCTTATTTTTAACCTGCCTAGGTACCTTTATGTTGATGCTACAAGCCGAAATTGAGCTGCAGCGGATCTCATTAGGTGCGCTTATTATTGCACTGGGGATGCTGGTGGATAATGCCATTGTGATTGTTGAGGGAATCCTCATTGGCAGGCAACGAGGGCAAACAACACTAGAAGCAGCTCAAGCTATTGTAAAGCAAACCATGTGGCCACTGTTAGGTGCAACAGTGATTGCGATCACCGCATTCGCCCCTATTGGCTTATCGCCTGACTCGACAGGTGAATTTGCCGGTTCGCTATTCTGGGTATTGTTGTTCTCGTTATTCTTATCTTGGATTACCGCAATTACGATTACGCCTTTCTTTGCGCAGCTATTTTTTGGCGCAGAGGGTGAGAAAGTAGAAGGTGAGTTAAAAGATCCTTATGGCGGCGCATTTTTTGTGTTTTATAAAATGCTCCTCGATCTATGTATGCGCTTTCGCTGGGTCAGTGTTATCTCAGTAGTGATTGCGTTTTGTATCTCTATCTATGGTTTTGCATACGTTAAACAATCCTTCTTTCCACCTTCAACGACTCCGATGTTCTTAGTTGATGTTTGGATGCCTGAAGGCACGGATATACGTGAAACCCAAACGGTTGTCGAAGGCATGGAGAGCATCGCAGTTGAGCTTGATAATGTGGAATTTGTCGCCTCGACCATAGGTAAAGGTTTCCCGCGCTTTTTGCTGACGTACTCACCTGAAAAAAATTACGCATCTTATGCGCAAATTTCTATTCGTACGACTGACTTTGAAACCTTAACCGATGTAATGGTTAAGTTCAGGAAGGATGTTGAAACGGATTACCCTCAAGCGCAGCTTAAATTTAAGCGTCTTGAAATTGGCCCATCAACGGATGCGAAAATAGAAGCGCGCATTAGTGGCGCCGACCCAGATGTATTGCGTAGTATTGCCGCACAAGTGATGGAAATCTTTAATGCCACCCCCGCCACAGTCAATGTACGTCATGACTGGCGTGAGCGAGTGAAATACATTGCACCACGCTTTAACGAAACCCAAGCCCGTCGTTTAGGTATTGTAAAAAGTGAAGTTGATGAGGCATTGAAGTTCTCGTTTACTGGCATGCAAATTGGTGTTTATCGAGAAGGAACAACACTGCTGCCTATTATCGGTAGGCTACCAGAAGATGAACGTATTGATATCGAGTCAATGGAAAGCATCCGCATCTGGAGCCCAGCACTGAGCGCATTTGTACCACTGCAGCAAGTCGTCGATGGTTTTGAAGTGAAGTTTGAAGATCCGATTATTCAACGCCGGGATCGTAAGCGTACCTTAACGGTATTTGCAGATACTGACTTTGAGTATGACATTTTACCTGCAGAGCTATTTAAAACCATTAAGCCGAAAGTTGAAGCATTGGAGCTGCCTGTGGGTTATGAGCTGCAATGGGGCGGTGAGTATGAATCTTCAAGTGATGCGCAGGAGTCATTATTTGCGACGCTGCCATTAGGGTTCTTGTTCATGTTCTTAATTACGGTGTTCCTATTTAACTCTGTTAGAAAGCCGTTAGTTATCTGGGCTTGTGTACCGCTTGCGATTATTGGTATTACCTCAGGTTTATTGATTTTAGATAAACCATTTAGCTTTATGGCGCTGTTAGGGATGCTGAGTTTATCGGGCATGCTACTTAAGAATGGCATTGTATTACTGGATCAAATCAATACCGATATTAATAATGGGATCGAAACTTTTGAGGCAGTATTTAACTCAACAGTGAGCCGTGTAAGGCCAGTATGTATGGCGGCAATTACGACTATTTTAGGGGTGTTACCGCTATTAACCGATGCCTTCTTTGAGTCGTTGGCTGCCGTGGTAATGTTCGGTTTAGGTGTGGCAACCATATTGACATTGATCATTGTGCCAGTGTTCTATCTGATCATATTTAAAGTTAAGTATAGAAACTACAAAGAGTTTTAGTTAGCAAAACTAGCGATATATCGCTATAACTATAAGAGTCAACTATAGAAAGTTGGCTCTTTTTTATGTGATCTAACTTGCTCATTCTCACGTATCACGTTTATGTATTTACAAGAGGCTCACTATGTCTATTAGCCAAGCAATGATTAAAGTAACAAATCTTCGTTTACGTACCTTTATTGGTTTTAACCCAGACGAACGTGAAAAACAGCAAGATGTTGTGATCAATATTGAGATCCAATATCCAGCCGACAAGTCATTTGAAACCGACGATGTTGCTGATGCACTAAACTATAAAGTTATCACTAAAAAAGTTATTCAACATGTTGAAGAAGGGCGTTTCTTATTGCTCGAAAAGCTAGTAGCAGATGTACTGGCTATTTGTAGTGAACACCCATCTATTACCATGTCACGAGTAACGATTGATAAACCTCATGCTTTACGTTTTGCCGACTCTGTTTCACTGTCTTTAGAGCAGCGCAAATAAGCGATCGCCTAGCAAGCTTTCACGTAACGGTGTGGTTTTTATTTGGCACGGGTTGTCATAAGGAAAACACATGATTTCAGAAGAAGCACGCAAAGTGCAGCAAGTATTAATTGAGCGAGGTCTTGAAACGCCATTAGTTGAAAATGACATGACTAATGAGCAAAAAATTGAACGTATCCAAGGCTTAATGACTGAAGTTGTTTCAACTCTCGGATTGGACTTAACTGATGACAGCTTATGCGAAACGCCGCATCGGATTGCAAAAATGTACGTTAATGAGATTTTCTCAGGGCTTGATTATCATCAATTTCCTAAAGTGACCCAAATAGACAACAAAATGGGCGTTGAGGAAATGGTTAAGGTCAGTGATATCAGCGTCGTGAGTACTTGTGAGCACCACTTTATCACCATCGATGGTGTAGCTGATGTCGCATATTTGCCGAAAAAGAAAATTATCGGCTTATCTAAAATCAATCGATTGGTGCGATTTTTTGCCCAACGTCCTCAAGTACAAGAGCGCCTGACACAGCAAGTGCTGGTAGCGCTACAAACCTTACTTGAAACCGATGATGTAGCGATAAGCATTAATGCTACCCATTACTGCGTTAAGTCTCGTGGGATTATGGATACTCAATCCCACACTAAAACGTCAGCTCTGGGTGGATGCTTTAAAAATAATCCAGCTTCACGGGCAGAGTTTTTCTCTAAGGGTTAAATAAGCTAACTTGTCTTTTATAACTTAAAATTGATTCTACAAACTAAGTTTACAAAAGCTACAAAAGCTACAAAAGCTACAAAAGCTACAAAAGCTACAAAAGCTAAGTCTATAAAAACTCATCAATGATGATTAGGCCATTAGTCAGTGCTAATGGCCTTTGTTTTTTTCGAGTTTATTTTTTAATATCCATAAAGCAGATTTGGATTAACACAAGAATAAGAGATCCCAAATGAAACAAACCATACTGATTACCGGTGTCGGCAAACGAATTGGCTATGCATTGGCAAAGCACTTTATTGCCCAAGATATTAATGTGATTGGCACTTTCAGAAGTCACTATCCATCAATCGATGAGTTGTTAGAACTAGGGGCTGATTTATATCAGTGCGACTTATGCCAACCCGCTGAAATCGATGACATGCTGACTCGAGTTAAGGCGCAGCATCAAGGGTTAGATTGCATTATTCATAACGCGTCTGATTGGCATAACGATAAAACCAGTGCTGACATCACCTCTGCCGATATCATGACTAGAATGATGAACATTCATGTCAGCGCACCTTATCAAATAAATCTTGCCTTAGCTAACATGTTAACCGCCTCAGCAGGCGAAAGTGTCGGTAGCAGTAACATTATCCACATTACTGATTACGTCGCTGAAAAGGGCAGTCAGAAACACATTGCTTATGCGGCCAGTAAAGCGGCGCTGCACAATATGACCTTATCCTTTGCTGCCAAATTAGCCCCAGCAGTAAAAGTGAACTCTATTGCGCCGGCAATGATTTTGTTTAACGAAGGTGATGACGAGGCATATAAAGCCAAAGCATTAGCTAAAGCGATATTGCCAAAAGAGGCGGGTAATAGTGAGATTATCGAGCTCGTGGATTATTTGCTTGCTAGCCAATATGTCACTGGCAGAAGTTATGCGGTAGATGGTGGTAGGCAGTTAAAGTAGCCTTTAAAATACTGCGCTATGTTGTCGATTAATGATGATATAACGATGTTCAGTGAAGATAGGCTAAGCGCAAGGCTTAGCCTATTTATGTCGTCACTAAAACATTATGTTATGACAACCAAAAGTTAGTCAGAGCATAGGCTTTGAGCGTCAGATTGAGCCTTTGTATTTAAACCTGCCGTCTTGTTATCTAGTCGGCCACTTAATCGTGTTAATCCCAGTGCAATCAATACAATCACAGCGCCAACCCAAGGGGTGTGCATTAAGCCTGCGTTAGCCACAATTAATCCGCCGCCCCAAGCGCCTAATGCAATACCGACGTTAAATGCGGCGATGTTTAAACCTGAAGCAACATCAACGGCATCTGGCGTGTATTTTTCAGCTAGCTTGACTACGTATACTTGTAAACCAGGGACATTACCGAAAGCAAATGCGCCCCAAATCAAGATAGTGATTACAGCTGTTACAGGGTTAACAGCGGCAAAGTTAAACATGATCAATACCGTTACCAAACCAGAGAATATGATGGTTAGCGCTTTAATCGGGCCCATTTTATCTGCCATTTTACCGCCCCAAATATTACCGACGGCTACCGAAACACCATAAACCAACATAATCAGTGCTATCGCATCAGGATTAAAACCTGAAACTTGCTCTAAAATTGGCGCTAGAAAAGTAAAAGCGGTGAATGTGCCGCCATAACCCAAAGCGGTAATTGCGTATACCAGCAATAAGCGTGGCTGAGTTAATACTTTAACTTGAGCTGATAACTTGGCCGCTGGTGGCTGTTTTAAGTTATTAGGCACTAATATCGCGCTACCAATGAGGGCGATTAAACCCAGTACAGCGACGACTAAAAAGGTGGCTTGCCAACCGAATTCCTGGCCAATGTAAGTACCTAACGGTACCCCTGTCACCAAGGCTACAGTGAGGCCGGTAAACATAATGGCAATAGCGCTGGCAGCTTTTTCTTTTGGCACTAAACCTGTCGCAATGGTTGAGCCAATCGAAAAGAAAACACCATGGGCTAAGCCAGTCAGTATTCGCGCCAGCATCAAGGTAGTGTAATCAGGCGATTGCCACGCCAAGAAGTTGCCGGCTACAAACAATGCCATTACGGCAAGTAACACATGTTTGCGATTCCATTTACCCGTAAGGGCTGTTAGCACAGGAGCGCCAATGGCGACCCCTAATGCATATAAACTAACAAGTAACCCTGCTGATGGCAGAGTGACATTTAAATCGGCAGCCATAGTCGGAATTAAGCCGACGATGACAAATTCAGTGGTACCGATAGCAAAGGCGCTAAGCGTCAATGCAAGGAGTGCTAAAGGCATAATATTGTCTCATTCAAGTAATTAACTTCAGTGCGTGTTTTGTTTCAATGACGCTATTATGCCGATAAGCTTATTTGCTAAAAATAGTGCTTTTTACAAATTACTTTTGTCATTAATGGTTATAATGAAGGGGTGAAATGACATTGAAAGATTAAGGGTATAGACATGCTGACAAGATCCGATGATTTAACCATCTTACTGACCGTGGTAGATACCGGAGGGTTTTCTGCAGCAGCAGAAGCACTGGATATTCAAGTTGCAAGGGTATCGCGTGCGGTGAGTAAAATTGAAAAGCAGTTGGGCGTGTCTATTCTTAATCGCACCACCAGACGCGTGAATGTTACTGACGAGGGGCGACGTTTTATTGATTCAATTCGCACAGGGTTGCAGCAGATCCAACAGGCTGAAGATGATCTTATGGCACAAAAAGAAATGCCTCAAGGGCGCTTACGCGTGGATGCCGCTAGCCCATTTGTATTCCATCAACTGGTGCCACTCATAAAGTCATTTAATCAGGCATACCCTAACATTCAATTAGAGCTCAGCTCCAACGAAGGCATTGTCGATTTAATTGAAAAACGCACCGACTTAGCCATTCGCATTGGTCATTTATCAGATTCTTCATTACATGCTAGAGCACTGGGTAAAAGCGCCTTGTACTTAGTGGCAGCACCAGAATATCTCGCTACTCGAGGCATACCGATGCAAACCGCCGATTTAAGCGCACACGACACCATAGGTTTAACTGGCTCAAAAGCACTCAATCAATGGCCGTTAAAAGGATTTGAAGCACTTAACCCGAGTTTTTCATCCAGCAACGGTGAGACGGTGCGTCAGTTAGCGTTAGCAGGTAATGGCATTGCGTGTTTATCAGGTTTTATGGTCAAACAAGATATTGAAGCTGGGCGATTGATATCGATACTAGAAACACAAAAGCTATCTAATACAGCAAGGGAACAGGTTAACGCTGTGTACTATCGTTCCTCCACAGTCGCCAAGCGGATCTCTGCCTTCATCGACTTTATTCAACCTAAGTTGAGTTTGTAGTTGGTTAAGCAGACTTTTGCGCTCAGTCAATATTGGCAATGCCAAATCTAGAGCGCAACCCTAAACTTTTAGTTAAGCGAACTTTTCATTAAGCTAACTTTTGATTAATCCAACTTTTAGTTAACCCAACTGCGCATTACCCCAAATGTGCTGAGAAAATTCTTCTTGTTGGCGTAATGATCACCGGTAAGGGCACATCCCAATACTCTATTGGTAAAAAGCTCACTTGTTGGCAGTCATGGGCATAACCTACAGCCAGAGGTTTATTGTCAGTTACTTGTGCTAGGGTGCGATCGTAAAATCCGCCGCCCATCCCCATACGGTTACCTTGATCATCAAAGGCCACTAATGGGGTCACAATCATATCTAGTTGGTTTACTGTAACCATATGGCGGATATCTAACTTAGGCTCAGCAATATCATAGCGATTGTTAATCATCTGGGTATCCGGGGTGTAGCGCATAAACAGTAAATGGCCCTTAGCAAAAGGGTGCAAGCGCGGTAAATACACCTCAACATCATGTTTCCATAACGCTTCAATTAACTTGCCCGTTGCTAATTCGCCATCAAAACCTAAATACATTGCGACCCGCTTAGCAGAAATCCGTTGAATTTCGGCTAACAAGTGACGGCTGGCAATTAAAGCCAATTGATTTTGATCCGCTGCTGAAATCCCATTACGTTGCTGCCTGATATGGCGACGTATATTGTCACGACTCATATCATTACTATCAAAAATAGGCTCAGATAATGAAGGATCGGTAAAAGAGTCATTTTCCAACATTATTTGATGAGATACCGCAGGATCAGTTGCAGTGCTGCTAGAGGAAAAATAGGTAATTGAGGTTTGATTTGCAGCTTGAGTTAATGGCTGCTCATCTGAATTAGTCATAAAACGCGTCATGCTCATAGGTAGGAAGTACTCCATCACTTACAAATGAAAGATAAAAAGGCGTTATTAATAAGGAAACCGTTTTCAGGTTATCGCGATAAAGCAAAATTTCAAAGAAGATAATCAACTGTTTAAGCAGCATTTGCTTATATGACGAGAATTAATCAGTTGTAAGATAAAAAAACGCAGATTAGGTTACCCATAATCTGCGTTTTTCAATTGTGTATTACTTAGCAATGATGGGTTATTTTTCCATGTTCATTGATTTTAGTAATACTGGGCTGTCGTATTCAGCAACTAAACATTTGGCTTTTAGCCAGAATTGGCGACGTGTAAGGAAGTAGGCAAATATTACTGATAACATGGCCCATTCAACTAGGTTTTCGGCCATGAATCGAGTGCCAGGATGTAAAAACTCCAATAATTCATGCGGATACCTTCCATGGTTTTCAATAAAACCGACTCGAGTATTCAATAAATACAGGCCGTAATGCATGGCGCAGAAGGCACCAATACCAGCTATGAACCCAAGTAACTTGGTATACCATCTGTTAGGCAATTTAGCGCCAAACATCATAAAGTAAAAGCCCACTAATATTGATGCTGCCAATAATGCATTGGTTACTTCTAATGGATGGTTAATAACTTCAAGCCCGTTATAGAACAAGCTGAACCCAATATGTGGGACGAGTATGGTTAAACTGAATGCGAGTAACCATGTCTTCCCAGGACCAATGTTCTTCCAATACCACTTTTTGACGCATTGAAAGCTCAGCCAGAAAAAGCCAAAAAAGAATAAGTAATTACATAAAGCAGGCAGGCCAAATAAGGCAAACTTCATTGTTAGTAATGCAAAATACCATTCAGGAAGCTGTAGTACACTCATGCGGTATGCAGAATCTTGTGCAAAAGTGGGGTACATGGCAGCGAATAAAATGCCTAAAGTAAGGAATAGAAAAGTGAAACTGATCAACCCGCCAAACATTTTAGGTGCAATACCTTTAACACTTTGTTTTTTAAGCTGGGTCACTAAGGTTTGATAGTTAGAAACGATCGCATCTTTAATATCGGTTGATACCCAGTTCTCTTCCAGTAATCCAATTTTTGTTTTGGTTTCGCTAGCTTCAATGATGTCTTTAACCGCAGGCGTTGCCAGTACCGATTTATCAGTTGATTGACTACCGCCACCTAATTGCTTGGCCACACTCCACACAGCTGGATCGTAAACACCACCGGCATCGTGGGTGTTATTATTGCTCCCAGCAAAGCACATTGTGGTATCAACTTGATCGATGTTGGCATTAAATTGCAAAGTAGGCAGGTTAGCGGTAAAGGCATATATAAAGGTGCAACCATCTAACGCACCTTCTACATTAACTTCGGTGACTTCAGTTAATTGGTGAACGAGTTTTAGGCCGGTTTTCTTAACGTAATCGGTAGTCCATTCATGGTAATCATTGGTGTTATAAGCCCACTTTGTGCTGCGTATTGCATTACCGTCAATGGTGTAACTAAAGTAGAGGTAACCACCACCATCACAGGTGCGACAAGTGACCTTGCCACTTCCGCCACATCCGCCACAAGTATTACTACCACTCCCCCAACAAGCAGAACATGACTCCGTAGTATGAACCGTGCGATTGTTTTCATAACGAGTGACATGATTACGGCCCTTGCCGCCGCAACTTGAACAAGAAGTACTGCCACGACCATGACAACTAGAACAAGTATCTTTACCTGTACCGTCACAGGTATAACAGACTTTACTGCCTACATAAGTCTCAGGGGCTGATTTTAAGCCCCTATCTTTAATCAAAAAATTCTCAGAAATATCAGGGCCGAGGATTTTAAGGAAGCGATCGTTGAACAAGCTATTTTGACCGCTAACATATTGTTTAGCAGTATCATTAGCACAACTATAGGCATTTGATGCCGAGCCAGATTTTATCCCAGAAGGGCAATGGCCGCCGTGTTCATGTTCTGTAACACCGATCTCAATGGTCCAGCCAAAGGTAAAATTGAGCTCTGGTAGTTTTGTTTGTTCGTCGCTTAATACAACGGGTACATTTACACCCGTTAAGTCTTTACCGTTATTGCGGATAAACTCTTGGAATTGTTCTAATTTACTCACGTAATACTTCCTATCAATCAATGCGTGAATGTGACGTTAAACTGGTCGTTCGTTTTATAACTTTATGGTGAAATCTGTTTCATCGGCCTTGAGGTATACCCATTTTCTAACAGCTTGATGGCCATTAGCTGACACTTTAATGTCATAGCCTCCAGGCGGCAGCATCATACCTGCCGCATATTTCGGTTTAATGTTCATTACGGCGATATTCGCACCACTAATATTAGTAGTAATAGTGAGTGGCAATAAGGCTTTAGCTACAGATGCTGAGCTTGGCTGAGAGCTGGTTTCATGTTCTGGCATGATGGCTAAATCAAAGCGGTTAATCGGCTCGCTAATCGCATCAAATCCCCGAGTAATCATTAGGTGTTCATCGATCCGAGCACCAATAGGTTGCACCATAGGCTGAGTCACCAATAACCATTTAAGTGCGAATGAAATACTGGCAGAGTCATTGTTTTCCATTTGCTCAAAAAAGTAATGCATAGCGGAATCTTTCATGGTGTATTGGTTACTACTCACGGTGATTGGTACGATAAAAATCGAAAACAATAACACCGCAGAAATTCCGCCTTTAATGTAACCTGCTTTGGTTTTTTGTTTACCATCGGCGGGTTCATCATTGGTTTTATTGGCTTGCTTAGCTTGGACCAACTCAACGGCTTTCATCGGCAGTTTTAATACCGTTAATAACACTAATGCTAAGCTAATCGACATGGATATAGGTGGCACTATGGTTGCGCGCAGTGCAGATTTACCCGTTGATTCAAATGCGCCGCCATCAGCAAATTCAGCTTGCTGGGCCTCAAGTACATTAAGGTACTCTGTGGTTTTACGTTGAATATTAGGCTCAATAATACGTTGCTTAAATTCGCGGTTATTCCAATCTGCGAGGGTTGGGCTAACATAAAGCTCTTTCATTTTCCGTTCGATACGTTTTTGAATGTCGCCTTGCTTTTGGAATTGTGACCAACTCAAATTAGGCGGCATATCTAAGCCTTTATTTTTCATGCTTGAGCGCCAGCGTTTATCCGCTTCTTGGCGAACTTTTTTGGCAACGGCATTATCAAAACTGGTGCGATCAGCCATCACCCAAGTGGTGGGTAAAGACAAACCTTTTTGTTTGAGGGTTTTATTCACTTTAAGGCTGGTTAATTCATGATGTCTAAATTCATGAATAGACGAAATTCCTAATGGGTAACCACCTGATTCTTTGACAAAGTCAGGTTCCATTTTCACCATCAACACATTCTTATAGTGGTTAACATCATTGGTATAGACCATACGATGATCTTTAAAGCCTGCATCGCCACCCGTCGCAGCATCAGCGGCTTGCATCGCGGTAAATAAACCAAACGTCATGATGCCGGTGATAATAGAGTTACCGACATTTTCAGACGTCGAAATTTCTTCTCGGATTAACCAATCATCAGGGGGAATATAAGGAATGCTGTATTTAGCGATTTCTTTGTCGTAGCCCTTTTGTAAACGTTCATAACAGCTGTTTTTACGGCTGCCTTTTTTCATGTCGCCGCATTTATTGCGACGCTCAAAAAAATCATACATTTTAGGGGCGATTTTTTGCGCTCTAGATTCAACTCGAGCTTCATAAGCGCTAACGCCTTTTTGATACTTACCCCAACCTTGTTTCACTTGATTTTGAGTATCTAGCCAATACTCATTTGAGCGTTCAGGTGAGCTTGCCAGTGCTTGGTTGTATTCGTTAGAACCTTGAGCATACTCTTTGTAATTATCCCGCAGTGAATGACGAAACTCATCATAGTTTGCGTAGTGCTCGTCAAAGCGAGACAACGCGCGATCGCGAACAAACTTTTCCATGATCATGCGCTTCTTTTGTTTAAGATCATCGACCAGTTTATCGTCAGCGTAAACTAAGCCACCAAACACCGATAAGAAGGTTTTTTCTGTGGCGTTATGGTCAGAGTCAGGGTCGTAATCAATGCCTTCAAACTGGATTGACTTTTCAATCAACGCACTGCGTAATACTTGAGATAAATAAGCTTGTTGACGCTCAGACGGTGACGAGGCATCAATAATAAAATGATCAACCAGCCATTTTTGCCCAAAAAACACCGTTGGCCATACCAAGATTGCAATCAAGGCGAAGTAGCCAATGGCTCGGCCTACACGTGCGACTCGTTTGCCCTTTAATAGCATATCGGCCAACAACAGGGTGACACCAATACCACTGATGGTTCGGCCAAATAATTCAACCGCGCGTAAATCATCTTCGCTGGAGTTTTTGCCGCCTGCCACATCAGTTAGCGCTGCATTAAATACCGCCTCAGGGAACAAATACAATACCGAGCAAATAAACATCAGCATCATCCACCAAAAAGGTTTGCCTAATTTGGTGATTTCATTTTCACGGGCTTGCTGGGCAGCGGCCTTTGCGGACGAGCTTTTCTGCTTTTTTTGTACTTTTTCTAATTGCTTTTCTGCCACTTGCATTTTCTGCTGTGTTGGCGTTTTATTGAGCAAGTTGGTTGCAAATGGGCTTTGTTTTTTATCAGTCATTTTGTTGCTTACTTTTTGTTTTTATTATTGTCTTTGTGTGCGCTATTTTGCTTTGCTATCAGGCAAAGTGAGTAAAATGGTTTCACCGGTTTTATGCTCAATTTTCTCGTCAGTAATGGTCGGAAATCCATGCTCAAGCAAGGGGGTTGGCGTGGTATTTTTCACCTGTGCCTTTTTGGTGCCAGTGATGGATTTAAGCCCGTCATTGAGGGAAAGGTAATAGCCTTCAGTCTGATAGCCCAACATTTCCTGAAAACGATCAAAGTCTGCATCTTGAGGCAATGATGCGATATAACGACCAAGGTTACTGAGCGGTTGGTAGCGCTTTGCAGGCACTGAGGCGGTAAATAAACGTTGGCAAATTTTATAAGGTGTCGCATCCACAATCACACCGTCAGGCAGCTTATTCTTGTTGAGTTTAAGCAGCTGTGTTTGATGATAGTCGGTGCCATTGAGTGAATAAGTATAGACTTTCATTCCTAAGCTATGAGCTCGACTTTTTACTGCTAAATGCTGCATATAGCTGCGAATATCCAGATGAATACCAGAATTGCTACCGAGCTTATTTTGCAGTTTTCTTAGGGCTTCGCTGCTGGTGTAGTCTTTGTAACGTGAACGATAGCGCTTAGTGCCGTAACGTCCAGCTAGCTCGATGTCATCTTGGTTATCAAGGTAATAGGCATCATTTTTAACCCCTTTACGTAAATCACTGCGTAGCTTTTCTATACTCGTTGGGTGTCCTCCTTGTAAAAAACCAAGATACACATAAGGGTTAATCCCACGAAGTTTGTATAAAGTGTCTTGATCTGCTGCCGAAAAATAATAACCACTGAGGCCGATATATTTACGCAGCATATTGTCTAAATCGACAAGCTCTTGGCCATTGGCATCGGACTTTATTTCTACATTGAGTTTTTGCGAAGGCAGGCGATAAGCGGCAAATATCTTAAATGCTTCAGCGGCCGTAATTGGGCGCTCATTAAGTAAAGCATTCGTGTCTTTATCACGCAGTTTCAGTTCAGAAAAATCTTTGCGAGACATACGCTCAAGCTTGTAGCGCTCGCCAGTGTAGTGCACGGTTGCACGACCAGTTTGACTGTCATGGTGATTAACCCAAGTGCCATCTTTAAGTAGCATGACGTCAATTTCAACACTATTGAAGTTGTCATTTAATGCTGCAGCAATGGCGTTATAGCTACTTTCCGGCTGTCGAAAGTCACCACGATGGGCTGAGATATCAATAGGACATTGTGCTGTTGATAGCATCTTAATATGGCCATGATTGGTGAGGTATAAATTACGATCGCCAAGCGCCATTTGGGTATCAATAATATCTAGGCCCTGACTAGCTGCATCAAGAGGTAAGTGAGCAAGTGCAGCGGGGACAACATAAGCTGGTTCAACGGGTTCTGGAGTTGATTTACAGCCAGATAAGATAACGAGACCAGTGATAACTATGAGGTTGAAAAAGGTAAAATGTCGGGTACGACCTGTCATAATCCATATTTACAAGTTATTAATATTGTAGGCTTTATACATGATTGTTTTCCCTGAAACAATATCAACCATAGTTTTAACGTGTGTATCTTTGTCAGTTTGCGATACGTAACAATTTTGCAGCCTGATTACACAAGTTTTGATACAGTTTTTGACAAAGTATTGGATAGTTAACTGAGTTGCTTAAGGGGAGGGCATCGTGGCGGGACTTCATTGTTAAGTTGTCGACACTGTACTCATAAGTATTGAGTTAAGTACTGAGTTAAGTACTGAAAACGGACGCTGAATCGTAAAATTATATGGCTAAATTTCAGAGTCAACTGCTGAAGATTCAGGCATAAAAAAACCACCCAATAAGGTGGTTTGTTTAATTAGGATGCTCCCCAGAATACCGACCGTCGGTGTAGCCCTTGAACCGTAGGTTCAAGGCGGGAAAATGTTCATCTCCTAAGGTTTCTCGGTACAAGCCGAGCATACGCAATGTCAATGAAAGCATTCACCCTGGGTTTGTAAATATCGGCACAGGGACATAACCTACAAGCGCATATCCCAGGGAGCAAAACCGGTGTGAATCATGTCAAACTCAACTTAAAATTGGTCTAACACAAGTCTAAAAACTGTTTAGTCGTCCTTGCTAGTTCGTTCAATCAGCGAGTTTTCTAACGTCGACTGTAATAACGAAATACGCTCATCCATTTGCGCCATGTACTGCTTATTCTTTTGCTGTTCTTCATGTAACTCGTAACCAATATTCAGCGCGGCCATAATGGCTAATTCTTCGCGGCTTAAATTGTTGGTACGTGCTTTCAGGTTAGTCAGCTGTTGCTCAACACCTTTAGCGATCGAACGCAATGCATCCTCTTGTCCTTTTGGACAAGCGATAGAGTAGGTGCGCCCTAAAAGGGAGATATCTATAGCACTATTACTCATATGTCGCTGAGGATCCTTATTCGTCTAAAATAAAAATTGTAGCAGTTTATCTAACCCCTTGACTGTAACGCTTTAGCATTAAAGCCATTTCTCTTTAAGATTAAGCTGTAAAGCTTATCGCATAACACTAAGTGCTTATTATCTAACACTCAATCAAGAGAATGGAACTAGCCTATTTGCGGACTATATAGCGCATATATTAAAAGTGCAAGGTAACTCGCGTCCTAAACACCTATTTGCTTGATGTATGAGCAGCTTAGGCCACATATGTAACCTCCTAGTGACAACAGAGGTTAATTGCTAGCAATTTATCGCTATTCAAACTGAATCAACAGATACCGCAACTAGATACCGAATATGTTTATTTCGACCTGATTAAGCATACTAGTTTTGACACCATTCGCTTAGTTTATCGAGTTATATGTGGCAAGGTTTATATTAGCTTTTGATTTAGTTAATTCAGCACCATTAAAAAACTGAAAACAGAACCTAATGATTAACAAGCAATTAGCCTGTTATCTAAGCTAATCATCCCAAGGTGCTTTATACTAAAGAGATTCACATCAAAGTTTGTATAAAAACACGTCACCGGTGGCTAAATTACTCAGCAAATTCTTGTGCAGAGTTTGGTGGCAGTTATTAACTCTGCTAGCATTGCAGCAGATTGAATATTTAATGGAACATTACCATGGCAACCCCTCCTTCTTTATGTATTGAAAAACTGAAAAAAGCACTCGATTCAGCTGAAATTGGTCAGCATCCAGTCGAGGTGCATGGCGCCTTAGTCGGGTTAATTTGTGGTGGGGTAGAACAAGCTAATACCGTTTGGCTAAAACCATTACTTGAATTAATGAACGATGGTCAGCCATTAACCAGCGAGTTACAGCAATTAATCACGGAACTGTTTCAAGACACAGCCACCCGTTTGGGCGATGCTGAATATGGGTTTAATCCGTTACTACCTGAAGAAGAAGAGCCACTAAGCACTCGTCTAGAATGTTTAGCTTTATGGGTACAAAGCTACCTTACTGCCATTGCGTTAATTCAGCCTAAACTGAATGGCGCATCATCAGATGTACGTGAAATCATTCAAGACTTAGGTGCGATTGCACAAGTTGAATTTGACGTAAGCGATGACGATGAATCAGAAGCTGCGTTTATCGAACTGCATGAGTTTGTCAGAATGGCCGCTGTATTGTGTTATTCAGAGTTCGGCCCAGAAATCCCATTAGATGACAGCGAGCCAGCAGCGCCACTGCATTAATAATTTAAGCTTCACTAAATACTAAAACAGTACATTAGTCAGCTAAAACACGCGCACAGATAATAAGTCTTGTGCGCAAGCGTCAATCTAATTAATAAAAAGAACACGCTTTTATGACCCAGCCAGAAACACTTTCAACGTCTACTAAGCCTATTTCGAGTAACACAACGACAAATAAGCCTATTGCTAATAACGATGCAGAAAAAGTGGATATCACCATTGTTGGTGGTGCGATGGCAGGGGCCAGTCTCGCATTGGGTTTAGCCCAGCTTTCTGAAAAATATCAAGCCAAACTTAACCGACCGTTATCAATTGCCATTATTGAAGCCGTAGCACCAGATGCCAATCACCCAGGGTTTGACGCGCGCTCTATTGCCATCGCTCATGGCTCAGTATTTGAATTAACTCGTTTAGGTATTTGGCCAAAACTTGCAAGTCTTGGCACCGAGATTGAAAACATCCACATATCCGATCGTGGTCATTTCGGCATGACAGAACTCAACGCTGAGCAGTTTAATCTCTCGTCCATGGGCCAAGTCGTTGAGCTGGCTAAAGTCGGTAAGGTCTTGTTTGATGAGTTAAAGCAACATGATATTAAGCTTTATTGCCCAGCGACCTTAGACACCCTTGAAACTGACGCAACAGGTCACAGCTTAACCCTCAGTAATGGTCAGCAAATTCGTACTCAGTTGCTTGTAGCGGCTGACGGCGCACACTCCAAAGTTCGCCAAGCACTAAAACAAGACATTGAAAAAGTCGAGTTTGACCAAGTCGCACTCGTTGCCAATGTGCAAACTGATAAGCCACATCAAGGTTGGGCTTATGAGCGATTTACCGACACCGGGCCTTTAGCGTTACTGCCAATGTCATCTGAATCTGTACAAGGTAAAAGCCATCAGCCACGTTTGTCATTGGTGTGGGCGCTTGATAGTGAGCAAGCACAAGCACTTAAAACCGCGCCTAAAGCTGAGTTTTTAGCAGCCTTACAACGCGCGTTTGGCAACCGAGCAGGGCGCTTTACCGATGTAGGCGAGCGTGTCAGTTATCCACTGACATTGTCGTATATGCCGAGGCCGATATACCATCGCACCGTATTTATTGGTAATGCTGCGCAAACCTTGCACCCGATTGCAGGCCAAGGGTTTAACTTAGGTTTACGTGATGTGGTCGGCTTAATTGATGCCATAGAAACAGTCATCAAATGCAGCCTGCAACAGCAACAAGCATTAGATATTGGCCAACACACTGTAATACATGATTATCTGTCACTACGTGAAGCTGATCGTAGCAATACCATCAACAATGTAGAGTTTTTAGTGCGCGGCTTCTCAAATCAGTACTGGCCATTAGTGGTTGGGCGCAGTCTAGGGCTAAGATTGTTGTCATGGTGTCCGCCGCTCAAAGCGCCTATTGCCCATAAAGCAATGGGTTGGAAAAGTGCCTAAAGATTGCAAGTGCAGTTATAAAGCATCTCAGTAAACCGATTGAAGATTAAGGATTAACATGTTTCAAACTCAGACCTATGATGTAGCCATAGTTGGCGGTGGAATGGTTGGCTTGGCAACGGCAATCGGTTTAGCCGAGGCAAACTTAAACGTGGTGGTGATTGATGCGGGCCAAACAGAGGCTGTGTCAGGTGAGCCACGTTTACGTGTGAGTGCGATTAACAAAGCCAGTGAGCGATTACTAACAAACTTAGGTGCTTGGCAATACATTGACCAAGCTCGCACTGCGCCTTATCAAAAAATGGCCGTATGGGACAAAGACGGATTAGGCAAAATTGCCTTTGATGCCGCCAGCATCAGTGAGCCATCCCTTGGGGCGATTATCGAAAACCAATCCATCAGTTACGCCTTAGCCAAGCGCACCAGCGAATTAACTAACATTACCCATCTTGAAGGCCAGCGACTTGAACGCATCGCATTTGGTGAACGTGAGTCGTGGTTAACCTTAGATAACGGCGAAAACTTAAGTGCTGCGTTAGTGGTTGCAGCTGATGGCGCTAACTCTTGGGTGCGAACCCAGTGCCAAATTCCACTGACCTTTTGGGATTACGGTCACCACGCCATTGTAGCCACTATTCGCACGAGTCAGCCCCATGAAGATACCGCTCGTCAGGTGTTTTTAGCCGACGGCCCATTAGCATTACTGCCACTATACGAAGACAATCTTTGTTCTATCGTATGGTCAGTATCGCCGCAAGAAGCCGAAAGGCTATTAGCGTTATCGCCTGAAGAATTTTCTAAAGCCTTAACCGCAGCATCTGATGGTCGCTTAGGCGTATGTGAACTGGTTAGCGAGCGTCAATCACACCCACTGCGTATGCGTTATGCACGCCACTTTGCTCGTCATCGTTTGTTATTGGCAGGCGACGCCGCCCACACCATTCATCCGTTAGCAGGCCAAGGGGTTAACTTAGGCTTTTTAGATGCGGCCAGTATTATCGAAACCGTTAGCGAGTTACATGACGCGGGTAAAGATCTCGGTGATTACGCCAACCTTCGTGCACTAGAGCGCTGGCGAAAAGCTGAAGCGATAGAGATGATCAGTGCAATGGAAGGTTTCAAACGACTATTCGCAGGCAGCAATCCAGTTAAAAAAGCCTTACGTGATTTGGGTTTAAACCTGATTGATAATGTCGCTGGACTAAAAACAGTGTTCATCAAACAGGCTATAGGCAATAAACTGAAACTTCCTAAACTTTGCCGTGAGTAAAATTTGACATCACTTCGGCCTAAAACCTCTTATATATCAGGGGATCGGCCGAAGTAGATGAAATTCTTGTAAAAAAACTACACCCTTCGCATTAGTTAAACTAATGTTAAAATCTCGGATTAGAAAATTTCCTACTATACAAAGTTCACCCTATGGGTATAATTTTGCCCCATTCATAGCCGTGAATATCGGAAAGACGATATTTCCAATGTTCACGGTATATAAATCGCCTTCACCTGTTGTACCCTCAGAAGGCTCATAAAAAAGAGATAATAATGGCTAATAAAACTGTACTCTTTAACAAGCACTTAGAATCAAACGGCAAGATGGTAGATTTCCACGGTTGGGATATGCCACTTAACTATGGTTCACAAATCGAAGAACATAACGCAGTGCGCCAAGACGCAGGCATGTTCGATGTATCACACATGACAGTGGTTGATGTGACAGGTACCGATGCTTGTGCATTCCTACGCAAATTATTAGCAAACGATATTGCTAAGCTAAAAGTCGCTGGCAAAGCGCTTTACAGCGGCATGCTAGACGACAACGCTGGCGTTATCGACGACCTCATTACTTATTACCTTACTGATACCCATTACCGTGTGGTGGTTAACTCAGCCACTCGCGTTAAAGATTTAGCCTGGATGGAAAAACAGTCAGCAAGTTTTGATGTGACCATTACTGAGCGCCCTGAGCTTGCAATGATTGCTGTGCAAGGTCCTAACGCGAAAGCTAAAGCGGCTACAGTATTCAGCGCTGAGCAAAACGCCGCCGTTGAAGGCATGAAAATGTTCTTTGGTGTGCAGTCAGAATCATTATTTATTGCGACCACAGGTTACACCGGCGAAGCGGGTTACGAAATCATCGTCCCAGAAGCTGAAGCCGCTGCATTATGGCAAGCACTGCTTGAAGCTGGCGTAAAACCATGTGGCCTAGGCGCACGTGACACCCTACGTTTAGAAGCGGGCATGAACCTATACGGTTTAGACATGGATGAAACCATTAACCCGTTAGCAGCAAACATGGGCTGGACTATCGCATGGGAGCCAGAAGATCGTGACTTCATTGGCCGCGCAGCACTAACAGAAATTAAAGCAGCAGGGCCAGACAAATTAGTTGGCCTTATCATGGAACAAAAAGGTGTATTACGTCACGGCATGCCAGTGTTCTTCACTGACGCAGATGGCGTTGAACATGAAGGTTCGATCACCAGCGGGACTTTCTCGCCAACTTTAGGCTATTCTATTGCCATGGCGCGTGTACCTAAAGGTATTAGTGATACGGCTGAAGTCGAAATGCGTAAAAAGCGCGTAGCTGTTAAAGTCATTGCACCAAGTTTCGTACGTAACGGTAAACAAGCATTCTGATGTTAGCAGCGAATTGCGCTAAATCGGTTAATTTTTTTGTCGCCTGTACTCATTGATACTGACACATAAGCTATCAACTCCATACAGGCTGCTCAAATTTAATCGATTTCACAGCACGTTTTGCGACTAACATATTTTGGTATAAGCACTTATTTAGATAATATCAATCAATAATCAACGAATTGATGATTAAGTACTTATCCCATTAACCCAAATTATACTAATAATTGCGCTTTAAATTTATAGATATAGGAATTACGATAATGAGCAACATTCCAGCTGAACTTAAATATGCTTCATCTCATGAGTGGATCCGTAAAGAAGAAGACGGCACTTACACTGTGGGTATCACTGAGCATGCACAAGAGCTATTAGGTGACATGGTATTCGTAGAATTACCAGAAGTTGGCGACACAGTAACAGCTGGCGAAGATTGCGCAGTAGCTGAATCAGTTAAAGCAGCGTCAGACATCTACGCACCGATTTCAGGTGACGTAGTGGCAGTAAACGAAGCATTAGAAGATTCACCAGAATTAGTAAACAGTGAAGCATTTGGCGAAGGTTGGTTCTTCCGCGTTAAGCCATCTGACGAAGCTGAAGTGGCTAACCTGTTAGATGCTGACGGTTACCAAGAAGTGATTGACGAAGAATAAACGTCGACGCTAATAGAAGCTCCCTTGGGAGCTTCTTTTGTTTTGCCTTTAAAAATTTATTAATGGCATAAGCGATCCTTACGCTTGCTATTAAAGTATTGCACAACAACATTTTTCCCTAGACCAGTTTAATGCCCTACAGCTTGATTCTGGCAGATTTGGAACACGACTTCTCATGACAAAGCAAACCCTAACTCAATTAGAGCAACACGAATTATTTTTAAGCCGACACATCGGCCCTAACCAAGCTCAACAGCAAGAAATGTTGAACTATGTTGGCGCAGAATCGCTTGAAGACTTAACCGCACAAACTGTGCCGGGTTCAATTCGTTTACCGCAAGAGTTGACCATTGGTGATTCATGTGGCGAAGCGGAAGGCACAGCCTACATCCGCACCATTGCTGATAAAAACAAAGTATTCAAAAGCTACATCGGCATGGGCTACTACGGTACTGAAGTACCAAACGTCATTTTACGTAACGTGTTTGAAAATCCGGGTTGGTACACAGCGTACACCCCGTACCAGCCAGAAATTGCTCAAGGTCGTTTAGAAGCCATTCTTAACTTCCAACAAGTGTCGATGGACTTAACCGGTCTTGACCTTGCATCAGCATCACTACTTGATGAAGCGACCGCCGCTGCTGAAGCAATGGCAATGGCAAAACGTGTGTCTAAAGCCAAAAAAGCCAACATCTTCTTTGTGGCAGACGACGTGTTCCCACAAACATTAGATGTAGTGCAAACCCGCGCAGAATGTTTTGGTTTTGAAGTGATTGTTGGCCCAGCAGCAGAAGCCGCAAACTACGAGCTATTTGGCGCATTATTCCAGTACACCAACCGTTTTGGTGAAATCACCGACAACACTGAACTGTTCGCTAAGCTTGCTGAAAAGAAAGCGATTGTGACTGTTGCTGCTGACATCATGTCACTGGTACTGCTTAAGTCACCGGGTTCAATGGGCGCAGATATCGTATTTGGTAGTGCACAGCGTTTTGGCGTACCAATGGGTTATGGTGGACCACACGCTGCATTTTTCGTTGCACGTGATGCACACAAGCGTTCAATGCCTGGTCGTATTATTGGTGTATCAAAAGATACACGCGGTAATGACGCACTGCGTATGGCAATGCAAACACGCGAGCAACACATTCGCCGTGAAAAAGCCAACTCAAACATTTGTACTGCACAAATCTTATTAGCGAATATGGCGTCGTTCTACGCCGTGTTCCATGGCCCACAAGGGCTTAAAACCATTGCTAGCCGCATTAACCGTTTAACTGACATTCTAGCGACTGGCCTTAAAGCCAAAGGCGTTGAGTTAGTTAACAACACTTGGTTCGACACCATTAGTGTTAAAGGCTTAGACGTAGCAGCAGTTACAGCTCGCGCTGTCGATGCAGAATTAAACTTACGTATCGATGCTGACGGCATTTTGGGTATCAGCTTAGATGAAACCACCACACGCGAAGATATCGACCAGTTATTGACTGTGATTATCGGTGAAGGTCATGGCCTTGATGTTACGGCTATCGATGGCGACATCGTAGGTAACGGCTTTAGCTCAATCCCAGCAGAGCTTGAGCGTAAAGATGCCATCTTGACTCACCCAACATTCAATCGCTACCAAAGCGAAACTGAAATGATGCGTTACATCAAGCGTCTAGAAAACAAAGATTTAGCCCTAAACCATTCAATGATTTCATTAGGCTCATGTACCATGAAGCTTAACGCAGCCGTTGAAATGCTACCGGTAAGCTGGCCAGAATTTGCCAACATGCACCCATTCTGCCCGCTAGACCAAGCGCAAGGTTACACTCAGCTAATCAATGAGTTATCTGACTTCCTAGTCAACATCACAGGTTACGATGCCGTTTGTATCCAACCTAACTCAGGCGCACAAGGCGAATACGCTGGGCTGCTAGCGATTAAGAAATACCACGAGTCACGCGGCGAAGGGCACAGAGACATCTGCTTAATCCCACAATCTGCTCACGGTACTAACCCAGCATCGGCGCAGCTTGCAGGCATGAAAGTGGTCGTGACTGCATGTGATAAAGAAGGCAACGTCGACGTAGAAGACTTACGTGCAAAAGCCGCTGAGCTTGCAGACAGCCTATCGTGCATCATGATCACCTACCCATCGACTCACGGTGTGTATGAAGAATCAATCGCTGAGATTTGTGAAATCGTCCATGAGTATGGCGGCCAAGTTTACCTTGATGGCGCAAACATGAACGCACAGGTTGGCTTAACGTCACCGGGCTTTATTGGCGCAGACGTATCGCACCTTAACCTACATAAAACCTTTGCTATTCCACATGGCGGCGGCGGACCAGGTATGGGCCCAATCGGCATTAAAAAGCATTTAGCGCCGTTTGTAGCAGGTCACCAAATCGTAAAACCAGGCCGCGAAAGCGACAACAATGGCGCAGTATCAGCCGCGCCATACGGCAGTGCAAGCATCCTACCTATCAGCTGGATGTACATTAAACTGCTAGGCACCGAAGGCGTGAAACAGTCTACTCAAATGGCACTGCTAAACGCTAACTACGTAATGAAGAAACTGTCAGGTCACTACCCAGTATTATTCACTGGCCGTAACGACCGTGTAGCGCACGAATGTATTATCGACTTACGTCCGCTTAAAGAGTCTTCAGGCATTACCGAAATGGACATTGCTAAGCGTCTAAACGATTATGGATTCCATTCGCCAACCATGAGCTTCCCAGTAGCGGGCACCTTAATGATTGAGCCAACAGAGTCAGAGTCAAAAGTTGAGCTAGACCGTTTCGCAGAAGCGATGATCTCAATTCGCAAAGAGATCGCCAAAGTAGAATCAGGCGAGTGGCCAAGCGACAACAACCCACTGCATAACGCACCGCACACAATGGCCGATATTATGGACCCAGCGTTTGATACACGTCCATACAGCCGTGAAGAAGCCGTGTTCCCATCAGCAGCGGTTAAGGCTAATAAGTTCTGGCCAACAGTGAATCGTATTGATGATGTTTATGGAGACCGCAATTTAATGTGTTCTTGCGTCCCTATCTCTGACTACGAATAATTGCTGCTTGGGCTCGCTATTACGGCGTTGAACCTCGGCTCCAGTGCTCATTGACAACAGTCAACTCCGCGCTAGAGCCTTCGGTTCGCCTTGTACTAGCATTGCCAGCGACGCAATTATGGTGGTAGCTGGCTTCATTTAAGTTTGGTTATTGGTAAAAAGAAAAAGCGAACCGATTGGTTCGCTTTTTTGTTGGCTACTTAGTATCAGTAATACAGCATTAGATGCGACTTTTTGCATGGCTCGAAGTTAAGAGTTTGACAACAGTCAACTCCGTGGCGAAAAGCAGCGGTTTTTTTGTCTTACTTTCGGCAGTAACGCTATTATGGTGATAGCGGACTCATTGGGGGGTTAGTTATTTGTCAAAGTAAAAAGCGACCTTAGGGTCGCTTTTAGCAATATGTGCTTTCATTTTTGGACGTAGTAGCCTTAGAGTACAGTAATTAATATAATTCAAATGATAGTCCTGTTTCTTTTATTGCTATTCCCAGTTCCGTACTGTTCTTTAAATAACTAGTCGAATGGTAATTTAAAAATTGTATACTTATCATTAATAGACGTAATTGAGAAAAATCAGTGAAGTTTATTAAAGTCATGAAGTGTGAATTTCTAATTTTATTATCAAATCCTTCCTTGTTACTTAATTTTTCTTCTATGTTTTTAACTATTACAAAAAATGATCTCGTAAGCCCGAATATTTGATCTTTGGAGTCTATGTTACTTAGGTATTTCTTGATGTAGTCATTTGATTTTTCTTGTTTTCTCATTAATTCAATATCATCTTCTATTTTTAAAACTGCATCTATTCCTTTTAGTTTTAATCCAGAAGGGAACTCTATATTTAATGAATTAAATTGATTTTTTTGAGACTCTATCATATTAAAAAAGAGTGCCTCGAAAGCTCTTATTTTCTCAGTTTGTTTACTATTAACTAATTCCTCTCTTAAACTAGCGTTTGCTTGGTTTTGTAAATTTAGTGACTTAATTAATAATGCCAGAGATATGAATGTCAATGCTGGGCTTAAAATACCACCCACATAGCTGGAGAAGTGAGACCAATCTTCAGGTTTGTGAGAAACAGAGTATTCAAGAATAGTGTAAAAGTTAAATATGTAGCTAATAATAATAATTAATGAGGATATAATTGCAAAAATTATATATTTATTTGTTTTAATATCCCCATTTTTCATGATTTCTTCAGTTTTCATAAAAACCTTTAATTATATATTTAACAACTTTACCCCCTCTTAGTTTCATTGGGGAGGCACTTAACCTTAGATATTTCCATTTATCTTCATTTAGCCCGTTATTGTCATTTAAATTTGTAGAGAATATTTTTTTAGCTTCTACTTTAACGGCTTTGTACTTTAAATTAAATCCAAAAGCTATTGTTTCATCGGTACCTTTTAGTTGCAGTCTGCCATTTCCAGTGTATATATTTAACCGTGTAATACTTACAACAATATCTTCTTCGACGTCTTCTAAAGTTGCTTGTAATGTCCGAGCTGTAGTTCGATTAAAACTTCCCAGTACTACTTGTTTGTTTCGACTTTTTCTATATCTGAATTTAATATCATGATTAAATTTAGTTGATATTTCATGAATACTTTCTAATGAAGAGGCTCTAAGGTGCTCAACAAGCTCCTCAGATTTTTCTCCAAGGTTGTTGATAATTTTCTGAGCTTTAGGGGTTAATTCTTTAGACTCTAAAAACAAAGATTCACTAATGAAGTAGGTAATAACTTCGGTAAAACAGGGTTTTCCAATACTTTTGAATTTAGCTTCTAATACAGGATCATAAATATCAATGCTAAACACTTGTCCATAAGAGCCCTTAAAGTTCTCTTTTAAAGACGTTCTAACATTGTTTGTGTGATATTGCTTTTTTATAACCCTTCCAGTTAACACTGTATCAGCAATACATCGTGTAGTATCAGAAATACCTTTTAGAGTTTCTAGTGCAGACTTCATATCAACAGTATGTTCTGGTGTTTCTATAATGATATCAAAATTAATTGCCATGCTTTTCCTTTATAACTAAGTCTGTAATAACAGCTTTAACGATCTAAAAATTGCTAAAAGTAAAATTTTTAATACTTCTGAATAGTCATTAGTAGGGGCAGAGTAAACTTTTCATTTTGTGCTTGTGTGGTTCAAATGAACTGGTTTTTACAAGCTAATGATTGGCTTCTTCTTCCCTGAAAGGCGTTCTCTTATTGGATTAAGAGCTTAGCCTACTTTGTTTTTTTATTGGTTCTACAATACGCCAATTTTTTAACCAATTGCAATGGGTTAGCGCACTGTTTTGTCCGAAAGTTTGAAATTAAATCATTTAAAAAGCAGGGTGTTACAACATGTATCGTTAATTATGTTTTGCTGGTACAGATTGCTAAAGACTACCTTTGATTTCAGGCGTTATAGTCTGCTCTATGACTTGTTTTACTTCTTGCACCGAATACCTCGCTTTGGCTGGAAATCGTATGAGCGGTAGTTGGGCACTTTCACAAGCTTCATTAATGAGTGCGTCACGTTTTTGAGCTTGTTTGCTGTTATGGCTTTTATCATCTAGCTCTATGGCTGCAACAAACTCCATGGTGTCGGGTTTACACAATATATAGTCGAAGTGCTTGGCTGAAATTCGATTAAATGCGGTTTGCCAATTGCTTCGGTTCAAGCCTTTTTCTGGGGTAAGCACATCGGCAACTCGTACTTTGGCAAATACACGATATTGATCTGCACAGGCGGTATCAAGCACACCCAAGAATGAGCGTTCTGCATGGCTGAATAGCTTGGTTTTACGGCGATAATTTAATTGCTGAGGGCGGCTAATAAAGGCGATAAATAGCCTAATAAGCACGATAAATACAAATGCTAAAATAAGGTAGGTGAAATCCATTATTCATCCTTGAATTGAAAATATTTGGTCAGAGTAATAGCATGGCCACCCATGATTATTGGGGGGGTATCAGACTTTGCCACCATTTGCTTATTGAAAAAGAACCACCAAATGGTGGCTCTTTTTATTTCACTAACCGAACGTTAATTCAATAAGCCTTGAGTATTATCTACCAGCACAAGCCAAGCAATGTAAATAGCTGGGCTTAAACAAGCGAAAACGATCGTTGTGCCAACAAAATGAAAGCCTGAACCAGCTTCTTCGTCATCGTCCTCTTCATTTGCACTGCCCAATTTATTCAGTGCTTGCGCAAGTTCATCGTCTGTTGAACTTGAGGAAAACAGCTTACCAATTGAAGCTCCCATTTCAGCGGGATCAGACACGGGGCGATATTGGTCAATATCGAGCGGCTGTGCTAAGTCGGCTTCATTGTCTGCGCCAACTAGTTCACTGAATGAATAAACTGAGTTTGGAGTAACAACTTTGGGGCCTGTTTGTTGTGGTAATTTGTCCTCATCTTCGGCAGCATCTAAATCATCTGGGTTATAAAAAGCGTGAAACTCTTGGGCTAAGACAAGGCCGACAATTAAAATGATTGATGACGATGTAATCGCAGCCACAATCCACTGTTGAGGGAAAGTTAGCCAATTTGCATAATCGGCGAACACTACGCCTGCTGACACCAGTAAGAAAGCATGTAAGGTACCCCACCAAAAGTCCCGTTCTTCAGCAAGCCAACTACCTTTGATGACATATACTTGATAGGACGCAAACAGCGCAATGTATAAATAGAAGTACCAACTCATAGTACGACCTCCTTACCAGAGAGAACACCTTGTTGAGACAATGAATACAATGATTGTTTAGGTAGTAGTATTGCCCATGCCGCTTCGTCATCCTCAATAATATCGAGCAATCCCATCGCCAAGCTGGCTTCTTTTTTCAGCATTAATGCTAGATGAATAATAAAGTTTTCAGACACTGAGCGAGTAAACTGTTTAAACAGCCAATGTTGAGCTCCCTTACTAGAGTCAAATGTTAGCTCCACACTTTTTTTATCTTCGTCGAACTTGCAATGAATATTGGTAATTTCTAGCTCGGTTGCAAGACTGGCAACCGTCTCCATCATTTCAGCATAGTATTCATCAGGCTCAAAAATATCACCGCCTTGCCAAATGATACTTTTATGTGACAATACTTCCTGCACAAAGTGTTCTTTGCAAAGAAGATCGTTAAGCAGATCGTAGTCTTCGATGTACTCTTTCACTTGCTCTTTCACCTCTGATGTTAAGTCAATCAGTCCCGCATTGACCAAAGCCGTTAGCAGTCGCTTCATTTCGGCTTTGTTTTCAATCGCACAGGCCTTGGTTTCTAATTCTTCTTCGTCATCAAAATCAACTGATTCAAGTTCATCTAATTCATCTTTGAGTACTTCATAGGCCCGTTTTTTTTGCTTTTCTGATGCATTTCCTGAAAACGTTGCTGTCACGTCCGATAAAGGTTGCAAAGCTTGTCTTCCCTTCCAACTTGAAATCGCCGAAAACACTAAGCAAGGTATCCAGAACCCCCAAAAGGCAGGCATGAAAAACCAATTTTCATGAAATAAACCAAAAAAAAGTGACAAGGTTAAAGCGACAATACCCGCTTTAATTGAAGAGAAAAGCCACTCAAATAGATAGGCCTTTTGTAGTAAGGTAAAGATTCTCAATTTACGTTCCTTCGCATTGTTTTATTTTTAAAGTCAGTAAAATTGCCCTGTCATTGGGGGGTTACTCACTTCTGTTTTTGCTATCTTATTCTTAGATTTATCAATCCCGATATCTATATCTCTGTAGCTATTAAGTTGTTTGGGCATGCTTGCAGGTGGCACTATGTCATGACACCTGCGAGCTAAAAATAAAGCTTAATTTAGTAATTCAGCGAGCTCTGGACAGCCTTTATGAAAGCTACTTTCAAGTGCGTAATCTAATGCATTTTTATCACTATCATTTTTGATTGCTTTATCAGCGCCTTTATCAAGTAGGATTGTTGCTATCGGTACTTGGCAAAACTTTGCTGCTTTAATTAGGGCAGTGTCATTCTGGTTCCATTCAACGATATTAATATCGATACCACGATCAATATATACCGTTAATTCATCGACTTTTCCTCTAGATGCTGCATTGTGAAACCCAATAATATCTTGGGTCGAGAATGTGCTGCTATCACCTGCATTAGCCGTTGGTGTTAATGATAGATGCAAAAATAATGCGCCAATAATAAAGGACAATTTTTTCATAATACTTCCATGTTGGTTTGAGTGAGTTTTAAAGTGGGAGAGGCAAGTTACATTTGTGCTTGTGCAGTCAAACGAAATGACTATATCTAGGCTAATGATTGGCTTCTTCTTCCCTGAAAGGCGTTCTCTTATTGATTTAAGAGCTTGACCTGCTTTGCTTTTACCGATTATAGATTACGCTATTTATTCTTAAAAGTGCAATGCCTTTAAGCATCAATCTGTGATTAAAATGATTTAAAAATAGTGTGTTAGATTCATATCGTTTGTGTGGGCAGGCAAATGCTGCTGGTTTGGTGTTTAAGGATGTTTTGCAGTGTTAAAGCAATAAAGCCAATTCCTACTTGCAGTTATTGGCTTATTTAATCATTGCTTAGTTGAGAGCTTCACGTGCTAATCGATTGACTGTTTTAATGGTTTGTTCAAATACCCACTTAATAAAGTCATAAGATAATGTTTTTATTTTATGGCTAGCATGACCAGCAAACACCAACATATGGGCGAGTAAGCCATTTAGTTGCCCTGTGAAGGTGGCATTGTGTAAAGTGACATCAGATAATACCATGGCGATTTGATCGTAAAAATTCAAACCATTTGAGATACCACTTTGTATTCTGGCAGCAACGCCATTTCCTAGCTGACGTAATAAGGTCAGTAGCGCTTCGCTTAATCGATTCATCCAAAATAAATCACGGCTGACTTGATGACTTAAGCGTGCATCTAACGTCACTCTTTTGTGGCTATTAAAGCTCACTTTCCGTTGATATGAATGCCAATCATTGCTTTTCATATCTTGCATATAATATTTAACTCTGTGCTTGATAGGGTTCACAAAGCCTGAGTTATCAACTCGATATTCATAGCCATTATATGGTGCATGCACAAAAGGCCAGACTGGCACCATAGGGACGGGGTCGCAACCTTTAGTGCAGCGAAATATATTCTCTTGCCCTAAAGAGTTTGTACTTTTAAGTGCGAAATCGGCAAAGCCAACTTTCGGTGCACCGATACTATATAGCTTCACATTTGCGAGTCGTTGCTTTGCCCAATCGGCAATTAATGTTGCTATGGCGCCACCTAAACTGTGTCCAACACAATGAAGCGTTGCATTGGCTGGTACTAAATTAATATATTCGCATAATTCAGTTTTCATTGATTCAAATACTGAGTTGAAACCTGCATGCACTAATGCACCACGCTCAGTTGAACTGGTAGAGGCTCGCGCGTCAGTAGACAAGTCATTTAAACTCGCAAAATTTGTCCCACGTACAGCGATGACAATATCATTTTTATATTCTTGACTCTTGCCTTGCCCAACTAATGCAAAGCCTGTCTGTTGATTTCTAGCTTTAGCAACAAAACCACCAGATGTTCCCATCACGGGTTTAGAAAATGAATCAAAATTAAAGTGATTTGATAAGGATTTGCTAGTATCAAAGGAAAATCGCTTTTGTTTTTTCATTTGTAGCGTCGAGTAGGCAATAGAAGAAAGCTCTACCACCATATTTGGAGATAATGTTCCCATAATTTCATCCTTAAATTTAGAGTGAACAATTCGATCTTACAATTAGAGGGTATTCAGGTGCTTCTACATTGGTTAATTCAAACACCTCTTCTTCATTACTTATATCAGAAGTAAGATTGCTTAAGTGTGTTTTACATATAGTAGGGCAAGTAATGTCATGTTGGTTTGTAGCCCAAATATAAGTTTCACTATCATGATCATGCATAGTGAATTCAATCACTTGCCTAACAACGGGTTCATGCAGAATATTACCTGGTAAGCGTGATTTGATAGATTTTGCTTCAAAGCTAAACTCACCATTAGCATTTGTTAAGCAGTTATCTAGATATTCTTCGTCAGCGTAGGTTAGGCTGCGCTCTATAAGCAGGTTTTCAATAGGGGAGCCATTATTAGAGATTTTGCCATGAACCTCTGGGCTTAATTCGACAGTATATTTCTTAAGCATTCCTAGCATACTTTTGCTCCTTGCAAGTAAGGTAAGTGATTATAATCGCCGTTTATAATAAGTAAACTATTTGAAGCTAAAGTTGATTTTTTCAGAATAAAAAACCTTTAGTTATATACCCTTAAGTATGTTTTTGTGCTTCATGGGTAGTTATTTCTGGCGTGTTGGGGCAGACTAAACTTAATTTAAGAAATAATAGGGCAGAGTTTGACCCCGCTTAATGCTTAAGTCTTGTTCAATATGTTGTGCCGTAAAGGATTTCGTGTAAAATCTGTTTGGAAATTATGGAAAGCTCAATTAGAAAGGAACTCTAATGCCACAAGAATACGATCTGTGTTTTAGTACACAAAGCCGCGCTTCATTACCTATAAATGCTGATGATATTAATCAAGTAAAAGCATTTCGAAATAACAACCCGCATATTTTAGGCAACTTTCTGCCTGCTGGTACTCCGTTTGTTTTGCCAGCTGATGCAACTCAATCTATTCAGCAAGCTCGGCCAGATCTCGCTTGTGCATTGTCAGAAGTGTATAACTGGCCTTCGCATTCCCAGCGAAAAGTGGCACAAATGAATGCTATTTTTGGTGATGATCAGCTCCAAGCTATTGCAGCTGTTTACCAAAAAGAAATACAACCTTATGTGACAACAGCAAGAAAGATGACCGAAGGGAATGTTGATTCATTAACGGGTTTAGGCGCAGGTGCGACTGCAATAGCTGCTAAAGAAGGGCGCTTAAGTAGTTTTGGTAAAGCTATTTTCAAATATCAAACAGCTTTAATCGATATCCATCATGCTTCTAAAAATAAAGCGAATAAAACGACTTTAATTAAATTAGGCCAAATTGCCAAAGCGGCTCATTTAGACCTCAACGAAAAATTTGCTCGAGAAGTTAAACATTTCAGCGGTGTGGTTAAGGCAAATAAGCGTGGCAATATCTGGTCAAGTGCACAACGTGGCTCAGATATCGCACGAAGCAGCCGTGATATCTCACGTTTAAAGTTAACGTCACTGTCAGGTATACGCAGTATTCGTGGTTTAGAAATGGCGTCTGATATTGCTGGCAAGGGGCTTATAGCGTTGGATGCTGGTATTCGAGCTGATAGTGTTTATAACGATTATAAAGCAGGTAATGACTGGCAACGTAGTGCAGTGGTAGAGACTACAGGCTTTGGCGCTGGCACAGCAGCAGGGCTTTATGTCGGTACCCAAACAGTAGCTCTAGGGGCGGGAATTGCTTTAGCACTCGGCCCTGTGGGTTGGGTTATCCTAATTGGAGTTGGAATTGGCGCAGGTTATGCGGCTGGCAAGACAGTAGATAAAAGTGCTCAATTTGTGTCAGGTGCATTATATGATCGAAGCTCACGGGTAAACTGGTTTTAAGATATGACTGAAGAAGATTTAATATTATTAATTGCATGTGGAAGCATGATTATTTGGTGTTTTAGCTTTTTGCTGTTCACACGGACTTCCATGAAAACCATAGAGCGTAAAATGCTTGATGAGGGAATCGATATTCCTTGGTGGGATGAAAAAGGCTGGGGATTGAGAATTTCTACCTTCGTATCCGTTCTTGCTCGAGGAAAACAATCAAAAATACCTGTATTAGCAGATGAAGCAATATTACGTCATGCTCGTACTTATGATCGCGTTCTTGCAAGAGTCGTATCGTATTCATTTATCATTTTTATGCTTGTATCTATTTATATTGTCTATATGGCTGATTTATAAGTTATATAATGATTAAAAAATAAGAAGAACCACAGCTATTTGAGTACACACCAAGGCTTACATTATTTTTGAAAATAGCAATAAGTGGGTCAGGGTTCATGCTCTCCCCCTGGCTATGTGGCAGGAAAAATAGGTGACTATTTGGGGAAAGACTTTTCAGGGTACTTATATGATATTAGTTCATCTACAGGTTGGTTTTGAGTAATGGATGAATTCTTATTAATCACGAGGGGAGTACTAAGGTGTTATCTCTTTTGAGCACTTTAATATTCCCCAGAACCTCAATGAAAATGATAGCGCGTAAAATGCTTGCTGAAGGAATTGATGCCCTTGGTGGGTTATGGGGGTATAGAATCTCTACTTTTGTCTCGGTGTTAGCTCGTGGTAAACCTTCAAACCCCTCCGTGTTAGCTGATGAAGCAATCCTAAGGCATTTTCTTACTTACAATAAAGCATAGGCAAAAGTTGTTTCTATTTCATTTATCGTATTTTGGGTGTCAGGAACGTTTGCTTATTTGTTGAAGATTTACTTTTTGAACTAGCCAATGCTGGTTTTTAAATATTAACTCTTAATGATGGTTTGCCGCAGTTATACATATATATTATTGATTCTACGTTTTTTTTGCTTTGCAAATATGAGGAGTTCCCTTTCGGGTGCTAAAACATTGAAAGAAAGTGAAATCAGAATTAGCCCTAAGCAAGGCCTATTCTTCATTACAGTATTACTGCTATTTATCCTTGGTTATTTTTACGGATTGATTCAAGAAATAAGCATGTTAAACCGTATTGAGGAAGGGGCGGCCTTAGTTAAGGTTAGGCCCTCAACCCCAGCATTATTGGTTATGGTTCCTGCGTTGATGGTACTCATTGCTGGGATTGCTTTACGCTTATTAAATAAGATGACAGCGAAGCGTCAGAAGACAGGGCTTGTCATCATTATTGCTAGTTTTCCATTATTTCTAATGACTTGGTTTATTTTTTCACTACAACTCTCTGACAAACTCGAAACACATGGTTATAGCAAGTGTGGTTGGTATTCTGGAGCGTCTTTTGGTGCCCCTCAAGTCATGGTGTTAAACGAGCAGTTTTGTATTAAAGAAGGTTACCAAGTTCGTATCGATCTTTTAGATTGGTTTGAGCAACAATATAGTACTGGAACAGAAGTCTCAGTTGAAATGGTGTTGAAACAACAACAGCAATTATTAGATGATTTTCAGCGAAAGTTTAATTGATAATTCCATCAAAGGTCTGGCTAATTAGAAAGAGCAAACTGTTCATATTTGTGCCGTTGAAATAAACAGGTTTTCATAGTCTACAGGTAAATTTATCTGCTCCGTTGTTTGTGTTTTCAACAAACGATCAGCAGACTTTTTATAACCATAACCATAACCATAACCATAACCATAACCATAACCTAAATAGAAAAGGCTAGACCCATTCGGGTCTAGCCTTTTAGTCATTGTCTGTTTGCTATTACCTTATTTACAAAGGTACATGTGACTTCTTGATTGGCTATGCCACTACAATGCTTAGTTCACAAAGCCTATAAACAAGTAAGTTGCCAAAATCACTGCGACCCACAGCACCATATTACCTGATGGGTAATCACTGGAGATAAAGCTTCCTGCACCGCCTTTATTCTGGCGAGATAAAAACTTCTGACATTGGTCTAACTTGCCTCGTACTGATTGACGAATATCGCCATCCACTTTCCAAATGACAGCAAAAACGCGTTGTAGTGCATTAGGCACTAAGCGCCTGTATACCCAATCTACATCAAGGTGAGTAGAGCGTAGCTCAGGTGGATACATCCCTTTTAAATTCAACCAAACGAACGCTAATGCTGAGAACAGTAATAACTGAGTCTGAGCCAGTACATGGGTCGCGTCATATGGGTTATAGCCCGTATCGTAAGGTAGCAGAGAGTAAAGCGCTGCTGGGTAAATTCCAATGTTAAAATAAGATATTTGAAATCATTATTCATCCTTGAATTGAAAATAAATGGCCAGAGTGAGATTAATTTTTATCTCATAACGAAGCAGTTATTATATTATAACTCTATAATATACAAATGGTTATTTAAATTGTTAACTGAATTTGGTAATGTGTTGATGTTTATTATTAGGTAGCAATATAAGGCTTAGAATGGATTCTACCGTTAAAAAATCAGGTTGCGAGAGTAGGCAAGAACAAGATTATGCAGCTTCAAATGACGATTACTCATTGACTCAAGTAAAACTCATGAAGGTTTGGAGGGATAATCAAGGTTACTTATTACAACAGTTGGGGATATCTGATTACAGCGACCCTAAGCTTGTTAGATTAAATGGTATTACTCCTGAAGTAGTTATGAGCTTAAACTACCTTAATAAGACTGAAGAGTTACTTGAGCAAGATAGTGATTTTACTTTATCTCCTAAAGGTTTTGAAAAGTACAAATCAGCTCATTTCATTTCTTTGAAGTTTTTAACTGAAACTTACGAGCAACGAAAAGCTCAAGAGCAAGCTATCTCCGCCAAATTTTATTTTTTTTCGCGTGCAAAACATATTGCACAACAAAAAAAATCTATCCCGTGGCACTTTACGCTTTTCCATTTTATCTTATTACTTGTAAGTGCATTCTGGTCGGCTTCTATTTTGTTAGGTGCCTTTGCTGTCACACAAAAAAACCATTATGTGTTTGTTTTGATTACATTATCTCTCATTAATATTTATTCGATTGTCAGAAAAAGAACCCAGAAATATAAGATAACAGCCTTAACACCATTTCGTTTTTTGGTGAGCTATTTCAGTATATGTTCGCTAATAACAGCCTTATATGCGTTACTTTTTGTTTTTTTACCTTTTTTCATTGCTTCAAAAGTTAATCAGTACTGGCGAGATGATTTTATTCTTTGTGGCTTAGTCGTCTTCTTGTTTGTTGTTTGGGGTCACTCCCGTAATAATGGAAAATCAATTGGGAATGGGGGAAGCCAAGAGCTTGAAGTTGGCATTACTGGAAAAAGTAAAGATTCTGAGGGAGGAACAAATGTATAAGTTATTAATGACAATACTTATTATAGTTTATTGTTCCTCAGTCTTTGCAGTTGAAGTAGATGTAGTTGCTGCATGTAATGAGCGGGACGAACAAAAAAGTGCATGGTTGGCCAATTCATTATCTACATCACCCGTTGAGGCATTTATGGCTGGTCAATGCATTGGTTTTGAGAGTACTAAGGTAAGTTACTGGGGTTATGATAAATTTTCGTTTGAGAGTTTTAGTGACTTACCAAAATCGTGTGTTGAGTTTGTAGAAAAAAAAGAGGCTTTGCTTTCCTTTTTAAGTACATCATTATCAGAAGCTATGCATGCAGGCATGTGCGTTGGAGCTATATATAAAGTTGCTTTTGAATGTGACCGAAGTTACCAGATTAGCTACCTGAGAGTTGCGAAGAGCATTAATGGGTTAAGTTCACAAGGTGCTATAAATTACATTGCCGATCATTTTGATTGTAACGGTTATTAATTATGGCTAAAAAAGGAAATAGCATAGCAGCTGTAGCTTCAAGAGCACTGGGAATTGAGCAAAAACTTTTGCCAGAACGACTTCGTAACCGGCTTAATCAGTATGTAAAAATTGACTCCCTGAAGAAAGTACTGAGAGATGAGACTGAATTTGAATCAGAGTCGGTTCAATACTGTTCTCATTCTGTCCGAACAGGGCAAACCACTTTTATAAGAAACCTAGTAATCCTCGATACTCTTTTCAACGATTACAAGCTCGTTGGTGGTTGTTTGAGTGGTGGGCTAGCTAGCCATGAAATTATAGAGCAATTTAGTGCGGAATGGAGAGCAAAAAAGGTTCTGTATCAAGCATTAGAATCTAACATATCAGTGTTAAGCGAGTTTTTTGCAAGAGATGATATCGATTGGGAGAAGGATGAGGTGCCTTATCCATTCAGAAATGGTCAGTTTAGTTCAGTAGAGCTTATTGCTAAAAGCATCACAACCGATAATGAGCCTTCTGTTTATGACAGAGCAATAAAGGCAGTATTGACCAATCAATTTTCAGAGCTAGGGCAAGTTTTAGAAGAATTCCCTAATGAATTCATCAGTGTTGATAGGCTGTGGTTGTCACAACTTTATCAAGTAAAACGTCAAGAGTATGAGGAGTTTTACGAATTACTAAATAAGTACAATTAATTTCTCATAAAGGCTTTTTTGTGAAATTCACAGTTTGATACTTGATTCTGAAGTCAGCACAAATGGTGTGTTGATTATTAGGAGAATTATATGTATCAGCTAATTTTATTTTGCCTATTTAATGCAAAACGCCTAAGTCAAAAAGATCAAATGATTAAGCATCAATTAACAACCAAAACCTGCTCAACTTATAAACCAGTTAAGGGGGAATGAAGATGCTTAAGTCTTTTAAAAAATACCTTAGTAATACTACTTCATCGCATCGTGTTAAATCTAATGCTAAATGTTTTAAGGGGACTATTCCTAATTCGGTCTTAAAAAAGCAGATTGATATTGATATGCAATTGTCAGGTGGTTGCCACCCACAGTCACTGGGGGCGAAAAAGCTTCGTTGCTTACCCAAGTTATACCGTATGCGTGTGAGCAACGGATTTCGTTTATTGATTGGTTTCGATGGTCAAGAGTGGGTTTCGTCAGGGATATATCCTCGCCAGTATTTTACTACTCTAGTGAATAAACGAAGGCGCTAATCATTTCATTAGTGCAACTAAATTTAACTGACTAAAGGTACCTAAAATGTCTAAAAAAGTTGACCCTAAAGATAATCAATCTAATCAAAAAAACGCTAATAAAGGTACAGACGGCACAAACCGTCAATACGACCAAAATCAAGGTAATCGTGGCAAGCAAAAGCAGCCAAAGAGTAACTAAGCAAGGATAGCAAGTATGCGCTCCCTCATCGACTGAGGGAGCTTTAATACAAAATAGGAATTTTGAGGTTATGAGTAAGATAAAAAGTGCGCTATTAGTAACATTCGATTTTACACAACGGGGGAAAAGCGGAACCGGATTTGCGGCAGGGAGCTTAATATCCGCTTGTAAGGCTCACGTGGAGTATGCAAAGAAATTCAAAATAGACCATTTAGCAATTCCAATGACAGAAAAAGCTGGAAGCCAGTTATCAGTCGTCACAATAGTCGATTTGATTAACCAAATGGCCCCTATAAATGAATTAGATAGCCTAGTATTAGCTTGCTATGTGTGGAGTTCTGACCTTGTGGAACCGATTATTAGAATGTGTCGATTACAAGGTTTTAAAGGTAAAGTGATTTTGGGTGGTTATCAAATTAATAAGAAAACATGCAAGCATTTGTATCCTAGCGGTGACTTTTATATTCCGGGGTATGCTGAAGCATCCTTACCTGAAGCGATTATTAAAGAACGACCATTTTTAAGTCGAATCATTGAGACCGCAGTGGACTTCGAAACTTTGCCATCACCCTATTTAGATGGTTCTATTGTACTTGAGCGAGGGCAAAAAATGCTCCATTGGGAAACTCGCCGAGGGTGCGTATTTAAATGCAATTTTTGCGCTCACCGTGATCTTAAAGATAAAGGGTTGCACCAGCTTGGAATGAACAAAGTTAAAGCAGAGCTAGATTTGTTTAGAAAAATGGCTGTGAAAAAGATCAATGTTCTTGACCCAATTTTTAATAACGAACCTAATCATGTTGAGATTCTTCAATATGCTATCGATATTGGTTTAACAGCTTTGTTATCGCTTCAAGTTCGTTTCGAGCGAGTTAGTGAGGAATTCCTAAAGCTTTGTGCTCAACTCAATGTGCATTTAGAGTTTGGTTTACAAACTGCTGTAAAAAGTGAGTCCGTAGTCATTGAACGTGGAAACTCCATGGGTAAGGTCGATAAAGCAATCAAGCTTTTACAACACTGGAATCAATCTTTTGAAGTAAGCCTTATTTATGGTTTGCCAGGCCAAACGCCGACAAGTTTTAAGTACAGCATTAACTATTTGCAGGAACGTAATGTGGACGAAATTAAAGCTTTTCCGTTAATGGTGTTAGAAGGGACTAAGCTTGCTGAAGATAAGCAACTGCATAGAATTGTCGAAGGTGTCATCGATGAGAGTGGCATTCCTCATGTTGTAGAATGTTACAGCTTCACTCGTGCTGAGTGGAATTTAATGCACATCATGGCTAACAATCTTACAATAAGCGAGGCCGCATCATAATGTTTATTGTAATTGAAGGATTGGACGGTGTAGGAAAATCAACTATTTCAGCAGCACTTGCAGAAGCGCTAAACACTGAATTACTGTCTACTCCAGGTGATAAGTTCAGGAATGTTCGCAATGAATTAGATGACATTTTCAGAGATAATCATCAAGCTAGGCAGTTGTTTTATACTTCAACGGTAGTGAGTATTGCAGAAGATATTCGTCAGTTGATTAAGGATGGCAAGAGTGTAGTCGTTGATCGCTATTGGTTATCAACTCAGGTTTATCATCATTGGAAAAGTGAAGGCAATCACTTTGAACTTTTAGAGCTGAAAAAAAGTTTACTTAAACCTGACGTAACCATATATCTGGAGTTATCATTAGCGCAAAGAGAGAATCGTCTAATTGAGAGAAATGACTCAAATTCGGAAGATAATTTAACACTTTCAGAAAAAGCAGATGATGAGCTCCGTCAACTATATTCAGATTACTCAATTGATGAAGTAACAGGCTGCTTCTTAAGTGTTGATGCAAACAAAAATGTAAATGAGCTTGTGCTGCATATCTGTAAACTTCTTAAAGAGTTCAAAAAATAAATAAGAGTCATTAAATTCTATTTATTTCTGTAGAGTTAACTTCACTAATCTTCATGTTTTAAAAGCTAGCCTATTTGCTAAAGTCATTAGCAAACGGGCTAACTTGTTTCTAGATACTACTTTTCTAACTGAGCCTTCTAGCTCACAAAGCCAATAAACAAGTAAGTTGCCAAAATCACTGCGACCCACAGCACCATGTTACCTGATGGGTAATCACTGGAGATAAAGCTTCCTGCACCGCCTTTATTCTGGCGAGATAAAAACTTCTGGCATTGGTCTAACTTGCCTCGTACTGATTGACGAATATCGCCATCCACTTTCCAAATGACTGCAAATACGCGTTGTAGTGCATTAGGTACTAAGCGCCTGTATACCCAATCTACATCAAGGTGAGTAGAGCGTAGCTCAGGTGGATACATCCCTTTTAAATTCAACCAAACGAACGCTAATGCTGAGAACAGTAATAACTGAGTCTGAGCCAGTACATGGGTCGCGTCATATGGGTTATAGCCCGTATCGTAAGGTAGCAGAGAGTAAAGCGCTGCTGGGTAAATACCAATACCAATACATAGACAAGCGGCAATGAACATCGCTGTTAACATGTTGACTGGTGGGTCATTGGCTCGAATACCCGAGTCATGGGCGAAGAAGGCAAAGTAAGGGATTTTAATACCTGCGTGGTGGAATACACCCGCCGAGGCAAACAGTAGCATTAACCAAACCCAGTCATGACCAGTCTCCATCGCTGCAGACATTACCATTGATTTACTCACAAAGCCGCTAAACAGTGGGAATGCAGAGATAGAGGCCGCTCCGACAATACATAATATTGTGGTTTTGGGCATCGTCTTATAGAGACCGCCGAGATCGGAGCCATTTATTCGGCCAGTCATATGCAGTACGGCGCCCATACTCATAAACAGCAAGCCTTTAAAGATCACATCATTAAACGCATGAGACACTGCGCCATTTAATGCAAGGGAAGTCCCGATACCGATCCCGACTACCATAAAGCCCACTTGGTTTATCAAGCTGTAGGCTAACACTCGACGAAGATCGTTTTCGATCACTGCAAAGAAGATAGGAAAACAGGTCATTGCCGCGCCGATATAAATCAGTATTTCTGTGCCAGGGTAGGCACGAGCAAGGGCATAAACTGCAACCTTGGTGGTAAAGGCGCTGAGTAAAACAGTACCGGTTGGTGTTGCTTCTGGGTATGCGTCGGTAAGCCAAGTATGCGCAAAAGGAAACGCACACTTAATGCCAAAGGCGATAAAGATAAGCCAGCCAGCAATGCCATTTAAACCGATATAGTCAAAGGCAATACTACCTGTCTCGTTGATATAAAATAGCGCGCCAACTAACAGAATAACCCCAGAGAGTACCTGCATGATGAGGTAGCGCATCCCCGCGCTATATGCTGCTGGAGTACGGCGGGCCCACACTAGAAATACAGAGGTAAAGGCGAGTAGCTCCCAAAACACGAATAGGGTTAACAAGTCACCCGCAAATACGGCGCCAATGGCACTACCTGCGTATAGCATAGCGGCAACTTGTTGCACTGTATCTTTAACGTGTAATGAGTAGACGATGCCAATAAATGCGGCAATATGGAAAATATAGCCAAACATCAGACTTAATTTATCTGCGCGATAAGGGACTAATTCATAGTCTAAAAACATCAATTGCAAATGGACGCCTTCTGGCACCGTCCACAAATGCAATCCGCTGATCACTGGGATCGCTATCATCAAGGCACCGCGCAACTTTCCACGAGTTGTAGCAGCAATCAATCCGCCAATGATAAACAGCACAAACGGCGGTAACTCAAGCATCCACATTGCGATCACCTTTATTGTTATTGTTAGCTTCTTTGGCGTGGCCATCGCTGACGTCGACTATTTCAATTTTGCTATTATCAAGCTCTTCAACGGGCCCATAATAATCTTCTGGACGCATCAAAAAGCTGCGCATCCAACTGGCGACCACAACAAGGATCACACAACCGACAAAGCCATAAATTGGGTAAAAAGCAGGTAGGTTTTCCCAGCTATGGTAAACATGGCGATGAATGACAAAATCAAGTACCACTAACAATGCACAGCAGGTGTATAACAGGTATAAAATCCGCTGGATGTTTTTGGGTTTATCAAAGAGGTACTGCTTCTCATTGTCCATGGTTGACTCCAGATACAGTCAAAATAGCTTTCGCCAATTCATAAAAGGGCTGTGGATGAATGAACATAATCAAGCAGCCTAAGGATGTGATAACTATTGCAATTAAAGATGGCATAGGGGCTTCTTTAATACCGTTATTTGACGGCTTAAATCCTTTACCTGGGAAAAAGGCATGGTAAGGAATTGGCAGAAGGTAAGCGATATTAAGTAGCGAACTGAGCATTAAGGCAACCATGACAACCCAATAGCCGGTTTCAATAGTGCCCATTAATAGGAACCATTTACTCCATGTTCCTCCAGCTGGTGGAACGCCAATAATGCTAAGGCTAGCAATGAAAAATGCGGCCATGGTGATTGGCATGGTATAGCCAAGTCCGCGTAGCTCACTTACCTTAGATTTATGGCTAGCTACCAAAATGGCTCCGGCACAAAAGAACAGGGTAATTTTGCCAAAGGCATGGGAGGCGATATGCATTGAGCTACCGATAACACCTGATGATGTGGCCAGCAGGGCACCGATGGTGATGTAGCCCAGCTGACTTATCGTAGAGTAAGCCAATCTTGCTTTTAAATTATCTTGTCGCATGGCCACAATCGAGGCCATCACCACAGAGAAAGTCGCTAAATAAAGCAAAAATTCTGTAGTTGGTAACTGTGGCAGTAAATCGAGACCAAAAATGAAGATACACACCTTTAATACTGTAAACACCCCAGCCTTTACCACCGCCACGGCATGTAAAAGTGCACTGACAGGCGTTGGCGCGACCATTGCGGCAGGTAACCAGCGGTGAAATGGCATCATCGCCGCCTTACCAATACCAAATATAAACAGGACTAATATAGCGCCCGCTACTGTGGTATTCACATTGGCATCAAATACACCGCCAGCGGTAAATTCGAGGGTGCCACTAACAAACCAAGTTAAGATGATGGCTAATAGGAAAAAGGCCACAGAGGTACTAAGCAAGATGCCAAGGTAAACCCGACCCCCTTTTTTAGCTTTATCTGTACCCGCATGAGTCACTAGCGGGTAGGTAGACAGTGTGAGTACTTCGTAAAACACGAATAGGGTAAATAGGTTAGCAGAAAAGGCGAGGCCCATGACCGCACTAATCGCTAAAGCAAAACAGATGTAAAAGCGGGTTTGGTTTTCTTCTTCATGACCACGCATATAACCAATGGCATAAATGGTCGTGATTAACCAAAGAAAACTGGCAATTAATGCGAATAACATGCCTAGAGGTTCTACTACAAAGCTTACCTCTAAACCTGGCATAAGCTCCCACCATGAGACCTCAATGCTGGTGCCAGCGTTGAGCGCTTGATAGAGGTTTATCACGCAATAAAGTACCACAAGACTGGTACTGATAGTGACAGCCTCACGTAGGTTAGGTTTCTTTCCTGTTGCAGCTATTGCAAAGGTTGCCAGCAGCGGTAATAGGATAGTTAGCTGTAACATCAGCGCTAAAGATGGATTCATGGGTTTATTCCAAACAAGCTTTGAGAAGCCGCCTGTGCCACTTGCACACTCAGGCGAGTATCGATACCGAAATAGATATTAGCGAAGACGAGGATCCAGATTGGAACAAGGAAAGTCCAAGGTGCCTCTTTAACAGCTTCACGACCAGGTAATGGCGGCTTGAAATAAGCCATTTCTACAATGCGCCAGATATACACAATGGCCAGCAATGACCCTAATAGGATAAGTACCGCAACAGGCCACATACCAGCTTCAACACTAGCCACAAGCAGATACCATTTACTGACAAAGCCGACGGTTAACGGCACACCAATCAAACTGAGACCACCGATAACAATGGCTGACATGGTCAATGGCATTTCTCGGCCTAGCCCTTGGAACTGTTTGAGCTGGACGCTGCCAATTCGGTACATTACTGCGCCTAATGCTAAAAACAGTGCACCTTTCATTAATGCATGGTTAAACAAATGCAGTAAGGTTGCCATTACCCCGGTACTGGTATTTATCGAGTAACCGATGATCATATACCCCACTTGAGCGATGCTCGAGTAAGCTAAGATATGTTTCACATTTTGCTGATAAATCGCAGTGATAGAAGCGGCAAATACCCCCACAAGTCCAAGCACCATTAAAATGCTTTGTAATGGCAACGAGGTGAACGAGAAAGAAATCCCAAATACGGTAAAGGTGAAACGGATCAGCAGGTATACAGCGACTTTAGTTGCTGTAGCGGCTAAAAATGCCGTTACTATCGAAGGCGCGTAAGCGTATGCATTTGGTAGCCACAGATGTAAAGGGAATAGGGCTAGCTTCAAACAAATGCCGACGATCAAAAATGCGAAGGCAACAAATACTGTTCGGGTATGACCAACATCCACTAATCGGGTGGCCAGATCGCTCATGTTTAACGTGCCCGTCATTTGATAGAGCATGCCGATACCAATCAAAATAAAGGTCGCACCGATGGTGCCCATGATCAGGTATTGGTAGGCTGCCCATAGCGCGCGTCTGTCTCTACCTAAACCTATTAAGGCATAAGCAGATAGAGAAGAAATCTCTAAAAATACAAACACATTAAACGCATCACCGGTTGCGACGATGCCGAACATGCCAGTTAATGACAGTAGGTATAGACTGTAAAATAAGGTGTGGCGATCTTCGTCGAGTTCTTTTTGTATGCTGGTGTTAGCGGCAAACAACACCACGGTTCCAATGGTGGAAATAATCAGCAGTAAGAAGGCGTTAAGCTTATCGATGCGATATTCAATTCCCCAAGGTGCTTCCCAGCCCCCGAGTTCATAGATAATCGTGCCTGACTTCATCACTTCAATGAGCAGTAATATGCTGTTGACGCAGGTTGCAGCACAGACTATTAAGGCAAATATCCACACCAGTTTAGAGCGGTTTAAGAACCAGCATAGCGGGGCTGCAATTAGCGGCACCACAACTTGTAAAATAGGCAGGTGAGCTAACACTATGATTCATCCTCGCTGAGCTGATCTTGTTTTTGGATCTCATCTTCTTCGACACAGCCATAGGCTTCTTTGATTCTGATGACCAGTGCTAAACCAAGTGCTGTGGTTGCAATACCTACCACAATGGCGGTAAGAATTAACACGTGGGGAAGAGGGTTAGAGTAATCACTGATCCCTTCAGCAATAATCGGCGCACTACCGCGCTCGACCATGCCGACGGTGATATAAAAGATAAACACTGAGGTTTGGAAAATGGTGAGTCCAACTAGCTTTTTAACCAAGTTTCCGTGGGCGATAACGATATAAAAGCCAATCATCATCAACAATACGACGATCCAATAGTTATAGAGTCCGAGAAACATCCTGCTCCCCTTTTAGTTTTTGTTCTTGTTCTGATTGTTGTTTCTCTGCTTGAATTTCAGCTTGAGCTTGTCTGCGACCATCAAAGTTGAAGAAGATACTCAACATGACTGAGGCAACGGTGATGCCTACGCCTAATTCAATCAGTAATATGCCAATGTGTTGACCTGAAACAGGATCATCAGCCAGTACGTTGTAGTCTAAGAAGTTAGCGCCATTGAGCATGGACACAACCCCGACACAGGCGTAAAGCAGCAACCCAACTGCGGCTAACAGTTGAATCAAGGCTGGGTTGAATACTTTTTTAGCGGTATCTAAACCAAATAGCATGGTGTACAGAATAATTGCAGCAGCAAAAATAACGCCCGCTTGGAATCCGCCACCTGGGCCAAAGTCACCGTGAAATTGCACATACAATGCAAACAATAAGATGAACGGGATGAGCGCTTTACTGACAATACGTACCACCATATGACGTTCATGCATTTGTTCTTCTGTGGCTTCTTCAGATTTGATTTTTTTACGGCGACGAGGCAGTGATAACAGAGAAAGCACACCAATGCCTGCAGTAAAGATAACGGCGACTTCACCTAAGGTATCAAATGCACGGTAACTACCTAAAACGGAAGTCACAATATTAGGTACACCGACTTCCTCCATCGAGTCATGGATATAACGAGGGGCAACATGTTGATGAACAGGCGCCTCAGGATCACCGAAATAAGGCATATCTAAAGTGCCGTAAATCAGCATGCTACCAGTGACTAACACCACAAATAGCGCCAGAAAGGGTTTATGCCGTTTTGGCGCCTCTTTTCGGCCTGTTATGGTGATGGCCGCTAACATGAGTAAGCCAGAGATACCTGCACCAACAGATGCTTCGGTAAAGGCGACGTCTACAGCATCAAGCACCACAAAGAAACAGGCAGACAATAAGCCATAAATCCCAGTTAACATGACCACGGCTAATAGGTTTCTTGTGAATATGATTGCAACGGCAATAACGACTAAAAATATCAGTAGTACAATATCAACTAAAGCTTCGATGGCTTGTTCCCTCCCTGATTATCAGGCTTACCTTCTAGCGGTAATAAGCCATTACGTAATGCGGCTTTTGCTAAAGCATGGCTGGCAGACGGGTTGATAAATAGCGTGCACAATAAGATGAGTATTAATTTAATCAGCACTAAACCATTGGGGCTTTGTAGCATTAACCCAAATAGCACTAAACACGCGCCTAAAGTATCGGTGACACTCACAGCATGCATGCGAGTGTAAAAATCTGGAAATCGCAACATCCCAACGCCACCAGATAAGCAAAGGAAGCAACCAATTAGCAGGCTTAAACCGCTGATAATTTCGATTACGAGGTTCATTCTTCACCCTCCTTGGTTGAATGAGGCTTATAAGGAGCTACTTTAAATTCTGCTGAGTCAGAGTAGCGTAATACCCCAATCACACTGATAAAGTTAATCAAGGCGTATACAAGGGCGATGTCGAGAAACTCTGGACGGCCCATTAAAAAGCCCAATACAGATATCAATAGGATTGATTTGGTGCCAAACATATTGAAAGCGAGGATGCGATCGTAAAGAGTTGGGCCGACAATGCAGCGAATGATCGCTAACAGCATGACGACAAGAATTGCGATAGTAGCGGCAGCTAACATTAGTTTTCGAGCTCCCTTACCCGGCGATCCATATCGCCGGTTTTTAATGTATCGATATCATCCTTATGTAAAGCATGAACAGTGAGTTGATCATCAATTAAGTCTATGGCGACAGTCCCTGGCGTTAAGGTGATTGAGTTGGCGTAGATAACTTTATTAATGTCAGTGCACTGGCGTGTATCTATGGTGGCCAGAGTTGGCGAGATGCTGCTGTTACCCAACCAAATATGTTTAACCACACTGATGTTGGATAACACGACCTCTTTTGATAGCCACAATAGGTAGGTTGCCATATTGACCGACAGACTAATCGGATGAGATTCGTGGTCGATAACATCCATTTTCTGGGCGATATAGAGCACCAGCATGATCGAAGCTGCCCCTAATGACAGTAACAACGGGTTACTGTAGTTGGAGTTTATCCACCAAAATAGGGCTAAGGTTAATAACAGAATAAGCCTATGGCTCGGAAAAAAGCTGCTTTTCTTTTCTTGTGTCATATTCTCGAATACTTCGTGTTAATTAAGGACTGTGTAAACTTAGCGACTCAAAAATGATTGAGTTTTATGACAACGAACTATTCAAGTCGATGCAGTGCTAAGTTGATCATTGGCTTCATATAGCCTGTTCAATATTTTATTCACATGGTAATTCTGCTGATAACGCCTGATAAATTTTGCTGTGCAACAACTGTAAAGAGTCGGCAGAGGCTGGGAGTTGTTCAACAGTTCGGCCGACTATGCGTTCAATCAGCTGATCACGGGTTGCTTTTGTTGGGATACACACTTCGGTGATTTGCTTTATTGACGTCTCGTTACCGACTCGGGTTTGGTAGGCTCGATCTGAAAAACCGCCAGCACTTTCTCTAATCTTATATTGGTAACTCGTATTTAAAGCGCCTGCGAGAAATCCCTGAATGTAATAAGTACAGGCTTTAGTTGAGCTGTCAGACGGCGCATTTTTTAACGACATGCAAGATGAAAGTACTAATTGTGCTTCATTTTTATCGGTATTTGCAGATGCTGGTAACGAGAAAGATAGTAATAATAGCGCTAAGAGTTGGATGATCTTCATGTAGCCCCCTTTTTATAATGGCTTAATCACAGATAAACATTAGCAAAACTAAAATTTATCAATGTTAGCAACAGCAAGTTTTCAGGTGCAGGCTGTTAGTCGCTTGCTAACCTATCAATGACTTTGCTTAAGGCAGTGTTTTATCGTCGATTTTATTCAGTTAGGTATTATTAAAATTTGTACCTGGATAGGTATCGATATACTGACTGCTTTCAACTAATAAAGTAATTGCTAAAACACTGTAACTATAACAAAGGCTTAACAAATGAAGCCTTGGCGGAAACAATTAATTTACACTGCCAATCTATTTATAACACAAATGATTTAAGTTTAAATACTAAGTGAGTGTAAAGTCGCATATTTTTCGTTATATGAAGGAATTTTTCAGTTACTTACCTAAGTCCTTGCTGAGCCTAGGCTGTAGGCTACTTTTAAACTAGTTTTAGTTTAAAACGCCAGTTAATTAAGGTGCTGTTTCACGATTTTAAGGTGTGTTGTTGCCTTGTTTTTAGGTTTTAATGGCGTTTTCTGCGGCAAGTTTTATCAGGGTTTAGTTGAAAGCTCTAAATTGAGGGCTCTAAATTACGGGCTCTAGATTACGGGCTCTAGATTACGGGCTCTAGATTACGGGCTCTAAATTGAGAGTTCTAGATTAGGGGTTCTAGATTGAGGGTTCTAGATTAAGGGCTATAAATTGAGAGTTCTAGATTAAGGGCGTTAAATTGAGGGTTCTAAATTAAGGGTTCTAGATTAGGGGTTCTAGATTAAGGGGTTTAAATTGAGGGCTCTAGATTGAGAGTTCTAGATTAATGGGGCTAAATTAAGAGTTCTAGATTAAGGGCTCTAGATTAAGGACGGTAGAGTATGTGAGTTGTTAACTCAACCAATGACACGTCCGAGTTTGAATGGAGAGTTACACTGATTGTACCCAGCTTTGTATTGTATTAATCAAAAATCATCACCAGGCCAAGCGAAGCAAAAGTTAATTTGAAGCTGCACAATCCTTACATAAGCATTGTATTTCAATCTGAGAATTGATGAGCTGAAAGTCAGCTTGTTTAATACTGTCTTTTAATGCCTCAATGACACTGGTTTGAATGCCTTTCTCTGCCACTTTGCCGCAGGTTTTACAGATCAAAAACTGAGGAACTTCGTGGGCATGTTCGCAAGTGATGTGTGAACAAGCCAAATATTTATTTTCAGAAGATAATTTATGCACAAGCGGCAATTGACTCAGTATATCGAGCATGCGGTACACAGACATAGGGGCTAATGCTTCTTGATGTGTGGTGCGGTAGATATCAACAATTTCATAGGCTGAAAGGGGCTTACTGGAGTTCAGTAATACGCCTAAAACATTTTTTCTTTTCTCTGTTAACTTAACGCCATTGTCGCGACATATTTGCTCCGCTTTGGTAAAAATCGCAACGTTTTTGTGGGTAGGCATGGTTTGGCTCTAAAGAAATCAATGTTGCGCTATTATTTATCTTCGGGCTGAGATTGTAAATAATAAACCACCAAACATCTTTTTAAAGGTCGACTCAGGTTCAGATAGTGTGAGATAGGCGAGCCTATGAGCCATCAGCAATCAGCAATTATAACGTACTTACAAAAGGGGAAATTCCCGCAGGTGATTTCAGAATGACTGCAAAGCAATAATTATGAGCTTTATTCATTTTAAACATTACAAAAAATCATTCTATCTGGCCTTAACAAACGTGAGAATTTCAGACACAATGTAGATAACATCCATCTAGACGGCTAAACATGAGAAAATCCCTAAAACAGCGTTCATCCGATCATCACCGTGGGATCTACTTTATTGGCACAACCCCACCTAAAATCGATACCGATTTTGAAATGGTCAGTACTATTGCTGATAAGTTATTAGCGCGCCTTGATGAGATTAGCTTTGATGGTTTGATCATTTACGATATTCAAGATGAAACTAGCCGTATTGATGCGCCAAGACCTTTTCCGTTTAAAGCGACCCATGATTCTGGCACTTATGCTCAATTGATCAATCAAAAGTCTGGTAAGCCTGTAATTGCTTATAAGAGTGTTGCAGGCCTTGATGAACAAGGTTTTAACGAGTGGTTATCTCGGGCTTGGTATCAAAATAATGTCAGAGACATCGTATTGGTCGGCTCGCCGTCCGCGCAAGTCGCAAGTTCTCTACCATTAAATGATGCATACCGTGTGTTATCGGAACACTCTCAGGAGTTTTACCTTGGTGGTGTTGCCATTGCTGAGCGCCATTTAAGTAAAAAGAATGAACATATCCGTTTATTAGGTAAGTCCAATAAAGGCTGTGAATACTACATCACGCAAGCGGTGTATAACGCCCAAGCCACTATCGATATGCTTACCAGTTACGCTGAAGAGTGTGAGCTGAATAATATCAAGCCCAATCGAGTGATCCTGACTTTTTCACCTTGTGGTAGTGCTAAAACATTAGAATTTATTAATTGGTTAGGGGTATCAGTACCTGAAGAAACCAGTAACCGTATTTTGTCTGCAAATGACCCACTGTATGAATCAATTAAAGTTAATTACAGTAATTTGCAGAAGATCTTGGACGCCGTTATTCCACTTAATATTCCATTAGGCTTGAATATTGAAAGCTTAACCAATCGTAAAACAGAAATTGATGCGTCTATTTTGATGTATAAACTGCTTAAAGGCACGATGGATCAAGCCTTGGCCCAGAATCAAATAAATCAATTTGTGTTAAACAAATAAGCTCACTGCAAGCATGCCCTATGGCGTTAATTTCCCTAGGGCATGACTTTTCATACACAACTCAGCAGCGTTATTTCAAGTCCGAAATGATGGCCGGAATACCGGGTAGTAAACCCACTAGCGCCATAACGCCTGTGAGAATGACAAACATGATACTGGGTGCTATCCAGCGATTCATTCTAGTCAGTTTTGCGCTTCTGTCTTTACAGCCAATCAAGCCTAAATTATCCAATAGCATGGTGAGTGACCAGCCAAATGCAGGGTTCACTAATACTGATGAAAACACCACAATAGCGGCAGATTGGGTGGTTTTACCTTCGCGAGTCATTTCCATACCTGCTTCAAGTAATGGAATAAATACCCCAACGACCAGTGCAACACACAGCACTGGTTCCCAAATAGCAAGATCCATTGGATAACCCCATAGCGCAGCAATAACGCAAAACAATGCGGTAAGTAATGCACCCGCTGGAATAGGGCGCTTAGCAATCGCAGCTGGGACAATATAAGTCCCCCAAGATGAAGTGAAATTAGCCCCACCAAGTAGTGACCCCACTGTTTGACGAATTGAGGCACTGGTCATGGTATCGTCAATGTTCATATGTACTTTTTCAGTACGTGGAGGATAATTTATCTTTTGAAATACTTGATGGCCTAAAAAATCAGGGGACCACATAGCAACGGCTAAAATGGCAAAAGGCAGCACGACCATGAAGCTTTCGATAGTCGGTAAACCGAGCATCCAACCTGAGTTATCTCCCCACCAATACATTGGGTTCATATTAGGTAAACCAGGGGCGGTATGAAACTCAAATGGCGCGCCCATGGCAAAGGCTAATGTGCCGCCCAGTAAGCAACTTAATGGCACTGCAAGCCAACGTTTTCGCCAATGTTCCAGTAATGCGTACAGAATAATGGTGCAAAAAATCACGATAAAAGCAATGTGCTCCATGCCGATACCATCAGCCCACGCATACAATTTTTTTACTTGTGATGCGGTGCCGACAAAGCCTAGATACAAGAGTAGCCCTCCGCACACGCCTTTACTGGTGAGGTTTGCCAGCATACTGCCGCCTTTACTAATAGCGAGTATTAACCCTAGTGCGCCAATCAGTAATCCAAAGGCCATTGGGTGGCCACCTGCTGCAACCACAATCGGTATGATTGGGATCAACGGCCCATGGGTGCCAGCTAAGTTTGCTGTAGGTAATAAAAAACCTGAAAAGATAACAATGAAGAATGCAGCAATAATCAGTTCATAACGGACATTTTCTAAGATGAAACTTTCTTCAAGCCCTAGTGATGTTGCAAAGGTTGTCGCAATCGCGCCCACCATGACAACTTTACCAATGGTTGCAGCCATAGCTGCAATTGAATCTTCTGGTTCAAAGCGAAAATCTTTGAAAGGTAGGTTAGGACGCCAGCGTTTTGGGTCCATGATGCTGAGCTCGTGTTCTAGATATTCTTCTCGACTATTAAACGATGAACTTGGCTGATGTTGCTGTTGGTAATTTAACTTGTTTGCTTTTGTTGATTGGTCACTTTCTTGCTCATGTACTGATTCAGAATTACTGCTCATATTATTCCTATTGTTCATTCAAGAAAGTTCATTCACTAAAACTCACTTATTAAATTTCACTTGCTAAATTTCACTTGCTAAAAGTGCTTTGGATATAGACTCGGGATATAGATTAGAGGCACCTTATCTGAAGCATGTGGCCATAGCGAACAATAAAAGCCGTTTTGGACTCAGACATTAGTCGTAGGTAAATAATAATTTACAGATTTAAAATCAATAACTTGAATTGATTATTATCTATAGATAAGTCACAGGGTAGTTTTATGTAGGGTATTTGGGGTGTTACTCAGTCAGTTAATTACATTGAAAAATATATTGCAGAATAAACAAGAGTCATTATCTCATTATGATGTGATACCAAAGATAGGTTTTAATAAAGTCGACCTAAACCTCGTGATAGGTTTATAGCGTCATCCAGCTGATGATGAATCTGTTCATTGCTAAATCGGAATCTTGTTTAATTACTAATTTTGCGGTATTTCGACATTTAAAGCATTGAGGAGGAAATGCTTTAGGTTATTGAAAAGGTGAGCGTTAATTTATTAACTTAATTAGTGAGATAGTCTACTATTTGTGTGTATGGTTATATATGGAGATAGGATGTCTGCAGTTCACCCCAAACTAATTGAAATTGTTGTAGAACAAACGCCAAGGGCAATGATTGCCATGCTTATCGTCTCTATTGCTTATATTTCTATATTCATCTCATTTATTCCAATCACTATTTTATTGGCTTGGTTTTCATTGCAGTTACTTCTCGCGGTAGCTCGATACCTCAATATAAAAATGTTTAAACAGCATTTGAGTGACGACAATGCTAAGGGCTTGAGCCAACAAGAGATGGTATTTATAGGCCTTAATCTATTTCAAGCTTTCACTTGGATGGTTTCGTCTGTACTGATTATTATTTTCGCACCTCAACCATTTGAGCTGGTTAGTTTTGTGGTAGCGATAGGCATCATTACTGCTGCGACATTATCTATGACATCGCTTTATAAGGCTTATTTAGTATTCTTTTTTGCGATGATAATTCCTCAAGTTTTTATCATGTTTTATTATGGCGAGCATCAGCATATTGCCATGGTGGTATTCGCGGTAATTTATATTCCTGCAACAATCTTACTGTCTAAGTCGATGTATCATAGTCGTTTATCAAGTATTGAAGCTCATGAAGAAATAGAGAAAAGTGCTGAGGAATTCAGGAAACTCTCTATTGTTGATAATTTAACCAATGCTTATAACAGACGTTATTTTTTTGAAACCTCGAAAAAGGTTCTTATGATGGCGCTTAGAGATAGAAGAAAAGTGTCGATGCTGATGTTTGATATTGATTATTTTAAGAAAGTTAATGATACGCATGGGCACCAAACTGGAGATTATGTCTTAGTTAATTTGGCAAAAAATGTAAATCAACTCATGAGGGAAAGTGATATTTTTGCCCGCATCGGTGGCGAGGAGTTCGCCATTTTACTGAATAATACTTCAATGAATGATGCCAAAGTTTTAGCTGAAAGAGTTCGCGCTATGGTCGAAACATCCACTTTTGAATATAACAATACGGCTATACACATCACCATCAGTATTGGTCTTTCAGAGTGGACAGGTACTAGCATGCAAGTTGATCAGTTATATGCCATGGCCGATCAACATTTATACCTTGCTAAGGAAAATGGCAGAAACTGCTGTTATCCAGACTAAAAAGTCTGTTTTATGCGCGAATAAATTATCATCTCATCTCATCTACATCGAAATTGTTGAATTAATCTTCTTTGGTGTGGGAGATGGTTAGTGCTCCATCTAGATGAATATCTCGCTGTGGGAAAGCAATTACAATCTTGTTCTGTTCAAATAATTCGTCAATTCGAAAGCGTATCTCACTACTGGTTTGTCGCAGTTGGCCTTCCATTTTTGCTTCCATCCAAAAATAGACGACAAAAGCTAAGGCGTTGTCACCAAAGTCATTGAAGATTACGGTAGGAGCAGGGGTTGTTAATATAGACTCTTGCTCTGAAACAGCTTGTTCGATTAATTGTGCCACTTTACGACAAGGCGAGCCATATGCCACGCCAACACTGATAGTGGTGCGTGTTTTAGTATCCATTAAGGTCCAGTTGATAACAGTATTTTCAAGTAATTTACTGTTAGGTATTAATAAATGCACGCCATCAGTACGGCGAATTCGAGTTGATCGAGTATTAATGGCTTCTACATTCCCTTTAACGCCATCAACCTCTAAAAAATCTCCAATTTTAATTGGACGTTCCCACATTAAAATCCAGCCACTAATAAAGTTGTTAATGATGTTCTGAGCGCCAAAACCGACACCAATTGCAACAGCGCCAGAGAGAAATGCAAAAGCCGTGATGGGGATATTAATCAGTTCCAATGTTATGGCTAACATGGTGACAATACCGAGAATATAGGTAATGCGGCTAACGAAGTGCACTACATCAGGTTTCATTCCTTTTTTAGTCATACGACTGGTTAATAACTTAATGATCGCTTTAAGAACGAAATAACTTATCAGGAGTAAAAAGGGAATAAACAGAATATCGCCAACACTGATGGCTTTTTGTTGGACGGTAAAAACGGGTGTATCTAATATCGCAATGATATTGTCTAGCGCGCCATTAATTGTATCGAAATCCATCGTCATTCCTTGTTGTTTCATTAATTTGGCTAGTTTATTTTAGCTCGCTTTTTAACAACTGCTCATGTTAGTTACATGGCGATGATTACGTTTATAAGGATGATTTGTGTATTAGTTGGAGGTTGTTTCTGAGCGTAGCAAGCTTACGTTAGCTTATTTAGAAACAGCAAAACTAGGCGAACGGTTAGTTTTACTTGTGAATATTTAAACGGTTTCTGGAATGATTATTTGTAGGGTGAGCTCCTACATAAGTGATTCGTTTGATTGAGGTTTGTTAGTTAACATGCTTTGTGACAGTCAGGTTTAATTGCAACCATTCACTTACCGACCATATTTATTAAATACACCGACAGGAAAACGCTATTTATGCCACACGCCTTTTCAAATAGACGCCGCATTTTAAACCTTACCGCAGATAAAAAAGCGCTGAGAGCACAATTTCGCTGGGAAACCATCAATGCAATTGCTTATAAGTTGGGTGGTGTGCTGTTTGTTATAGGTAGTTTTTTCTTTTTCCCGAGTAGAGCTGAATATGCCTATATCGGTGGTTGGATATTCCTTGCTGCCTCGTTAACGTATTTAGTGGTGAATGTGCATGATATGGCCGAAATCCGACGTTACTGGAAAGACCATAGTACTCATAAAACAGATGAGGTTTTAGAGTACTTTGCGGGGGCGACTTATTTGCTCGGTACACTATGTTTTGTATTTGGCCGTTTAACCAGCTTTCCTCAAGTTGACTGGCCGCTTGTCAGTACTTGGTTATTCATTATTGGCAGTACACTGTTTATTGTTGGAGCAGCGGCGAACATCTTTTTGATTATCAAAGCTGACTCTGTGAAATTACTGCAATTGATGAATTTAACCTCCATATGTTTCATCGTCGGATCAGTGCTTTATGGCATGGCATCAGTGCCGTATTTATGGGCGTTCGAGTCGCCTAATGATCACTTACTTATTCTTAATTTTCTTGCTTGGCAGTACATGATTGGTAGCTGCTTGTTTCTGTTAGGTGGCATGTTTAATTACTGGCGGGCGTATTTGTTAGTTCAATCGGAAATTTCCAAGTTGCAGGAGTCATAATAAGGGCTTATAGGTGTTATTGGGGTTAAGGTTCTTTTATTGTGCATTGTTGATTATTACTATTAATAAATCTGTAAGTTCAATCCGTTTTACTTAAGCATTTATATGAAATATTAATTTTTATTATTTTTATGGATTAAAAAAAATAATGTAAAAAACAATTTTTGTATCTGTATTTTTTACATAAATAGGCGCAAAATCCGCTCTCTTTTTATTAGTCAGTACATTTTATGTTAGAAGTTAAAGTTATCAGTGCTTTATGGCTCATAGGCATATTAGCAGAGGCGATGACTGGCGCGTTAGCCGCCGGTAAAAAACAAATGGATCTGTTTGGTGTGGTGATTATTGGCTGCGTAACGGCAATAGGTGGTGGCACCTTACGGGATATGTTGCTCGGTAACTACCCAATTATATGGATTGAAAATGTACACTATTTGTTGGCCATCGCAGGTGCCTCATTACTTACTGTGATGATAGCGCCGCTAATGCGCTACTTAGCAAGATTGTTTTTGGCAATTGATGCTATTGGTCTCGCTGTATTCTCAATTGTAGGTGCACAGAAAACTTTAATGCTTGGATATAGCGCAGAAATAGCGATTGTAATGGGCGTTGTGACAGGTGTTTTCGGCGGCGTTATTCGAGATATTTTATGTAATCAAGTGCCGCTAATTTTTAAGAAAGAGCTATACGCATTCGTCGCTTTATTAACGGCAACCTTGTACGTGGTAATGAAGTTTACTGGGGTTATTGAATGGATAAGCCTGACTGTTGCTGTGACTTTTGGTTTTAGTTTTAGAATGTTGGCTATTCGATATCAATGGTCGATGCCAAAGTTTGATTATCAAAATCAGTCTGACAGTTCGCATTGAATAAATAAATAGCAACTGATAATCGTTGAGATTCGTTTGAATTGCAGATGTTTGTTATCAAGCTTATTATAGGTAGTGCTAATCATATCAAATATTAAACCACGCTTTAGCATGCTAAAACGTGGTTTTTGTAGAGCAGAATTTTCGAAAGTGCGGCTTCTTACTCTTGTTTTTCCTCTTGTATCTTACTCTTGTTTCTTAATCGTGTGACTGGGCGCTTGAGCTAGTAGCTATTGGCATTAAATCCATGCCGCAATTTGGACATGTATCGCCAGCAATACCTGTAATCTCAGCGTTCATAGGGCAAGCGTGTGTATGCTTGGCGCTAGCATGCTCTTTATGTGAATAGTTTTTATGTACGTGGTCGCCTTTTTTAGCGCACCCTTTGCACCCTTTGCACCCTTTGCACCCTTTGCACCCTTTGCAGTTTTCGGATTTGGCTTTGTTAGCACACTTGTCGCATTTGCCTTCACCTTTACAGTTTTCGCATTTGGCTTTGTTAGCACACTTGTCGCATTTGCCTTCACCTTTACACCCTTTGCAATTGTCACACTTGGCTTTGTTAGCGCATTTTTCACATTTGTCGCACTTGCCTTCACCTTTGCACCCTTTGCAATTGTCACATTTGGCTTTGTTAGCACATTTTTCGCACTTGCCTTTATTTGGGCAGTGGTCGCCATCTGCTTGGTGAGCATGTTCTAAATTCATGCCGCATTTAGGGCAAGTATCGCCATTCTGACCTGTTACTTCTGGATGCATTGGGCAAGCATGTGACTGTTTCTGCTCGGCAACATTATGATGTGCCGCAGTGGCCACTTGTACCGTCGAGCTGATTAAAAAGAGACTTAGGACGATATAAATTATGTTTTTCATTGCTTATTTCCATTAAAGATTCGGGCACGTTGTTCTGAATGATGTCAGTGTCTGTGGTTTATAAATAAAGTGACTAATTGTTGCTACTGTTAAGGTTAAGCAATGGGAGGTCTTAGGTGCTGCGTTGGCAATATTGATTGAAAGTAGGGGGTAAGGCTGACAATTTTATTATCTGGATGATGAAAAATTTTCCAAGGTTCATGCATCAACAGAGTGTCAGCAATACTGATATAAAAGCAGTTATCACAATCCGATGAGCAAGGGGTTAGGCCATCACAATGATGGGCTTTATTATTGGATAGAGTTTCATGTAGATGGTTTGCAGAACTGCAGGCTGTTAATAAAGTCGGTGCCAGCTTTCTGTCATGGGGATCATCGGTTTCAGAACTGATTATATTGTCAGAGTGAGCGAGATTGCCTACCTTTGGCATCATAAAATTCGGATTCGCAAATACCAACTGGCTGAACAGCGTCAGTATGGTAAAAACATATATTGTCCGTTGCCGAAAAAGGGTAAACATATCAGTTCCATAAAATATTATGGCTTGAGCTTATCACCATTTTTTTTCAATGAATCTGACTCAATTCACAGTTACAAAATCAACCTATGCCTTGTCATCATCAGCGATTTAATCTGTTAACTAGATCACTGGTGTTTATCTCTAAGCTGTTTGCATTCTCCTTATACTCGGCCTCATATTTTTATCTGATTATTTCCTACAAAAGTCCGCTTTCTATTTAATTCGTTAAATATAAAATGAGCGACTAAGTGCTTCATCTAGCTATTTCTGCCTATTTTGATTAATCTTTATTAAGTCACAGCTTAAGGAGTAAAGCGATGAAAGTAAGCGACATTATGACACCCAACCCTGTTTGTATTAGTCATCAGGCTAGCTTAAAGGATGCCCACTTATTGATGCAAAGTCGTAATGTGCGTCATTTACCTGTTATCAGTGAAACAACAGGAGAGTTCATCGGCTTACTGACACACAAAAAGATGATAGCAAGTGTGTTAAATACCTTGAACAAGTACGGTCAAGGCGCACTCGATAGAAAAGAGCGTTATACGCCCATCGCAGATATTATGGAAACCGAGGCGCAAAAGTTAGGTTTAGATGAACCTCTGACCGTTGTCGTGCAGTATTTTATTGATAATAAACTAGGTTGTTTACCGGTGGTTGATGAGGAAAATAAGGTACTGGGGATTGTGACTTCATCGGATTTTGTCAAACTCTGCCAGCGATTGCTGTTGATGCAGAAGTAATATTCGCCAAGTTATATTCACCAAGTAATATGTGAAATTTTCAAACTCTTAATTTTCATACTTATTTAGCTTATATTCTATAAAATGAGCTGGAATAAATCCCGCTCACCAAACTGAATCATGGATTATTAAAATATTCTTGTATTGATAAATTGAGAGAAGCGATTCAATTTTTTAGCAAGCGATTGTTTTTGTTCAATTTGAGTGAAGTAAGCTTGGTACATTGGATCTTCTAGCATGTTTTTTTCAAAATCTTTCCCAGCCTGCTCTCTATCTGATTGATGTGGAAATAAACCGCGTAATTTAGCGAGCTCACCATAATCAAACCAAATGCCGCCACATCCTGGGCAAATATCAATTTCTATTTGATGCTTAGGGCTATAAAACTGTCTAGCCATGACAATATCAGTACATTTAGGGCAATTAATTCTTTTAGAGTAATCTAATGCTGGCGGGGAAAATTGCGCTAGATGGTCGATTAACACAGTTCCACGATTTTCATGCTGCTCATCAAAGTGAGCTAATTCATGATTATCAAAAAAGACACCACCACAAGCCTGTGAAATATCGACGGCGATACCGCCTACTTTGACTTGTTTTAAGTTTGATTCCGTTCTTGGACACTTCATAAAAACTCCTTTTATACTATAACTTACAGTATCTTAACATGTTATATCTAACTAGCAATTTGTTGCTTGGTTAACTTTGGGGAATAACAATTAATGAAACGAAATTCAAATATTCATTGTGACATGGTTAAGTCAGCCTATTTCCCTTATTGTGTTAGTCCCTATTGTTTCAGATGATTTTTTGTAGATTCAGACTTAAAAATAAAGCCAAGCTATATTAGCTTGGCTTTAATTCTAGTTATGGTGCTATTACTGCGAGAGGGTTTATTTCAACTTAAATCGACCGACTAACCCATCTAAGTCATTTGCCATTGATTTAAGTGCATCACTAGAGTTCTCAATACTTGCCGATGCGTTAGCACTGCTTTCACTGCTGTCGCCAATACTGACAACATGCTGATTAATCTCATTTATCACTGCAGATTGCTCTTCTGTGGCTGTGGCAATTTGGATATTAAGCTCTGAAATATGGTGAACATTTTCAACGATATCTTCAAGTGCTTGATGGGTACGTTGCGAAGCTTGAACACCTAGTTCTGCATGCTCACGTCCTTCATGAACAGAAGATACTGCGGCTTTAGCACCGTTTTGAAGCTCTGAAATCATCGTGTGAATAGCATCGGTAGATTCATTCGTGCGCTGGGCTAAACTTCTCACTTCATCCGCAACGACAGCAAAGCCACGACCTTGTTCACCAGCTCTAGCCGCTTCGATGGCCGCGTTTAGTGCAAGTAAGTTAGTTTGTTCTGATATGCCTCGTATAACATCTAGTACGCTGGAAATAGATTCACTTTTTTCAGCCAAAATAACGATGTTAGAAGAGACTCCTTCCATGTTTGATGCCATCTCTTTAATGGTTGAATTAGACTCTTCGACAACCGTTTGTGCGCGTTGAGCTTTTTGCGTTGCCTCGGTTGTTGCATTTGCAGCTACTGAAGCGTTGTTGGCTATTTCTGCAATGGTACTACCCATCTCATTAATAGCGACGGAGACTTGGTGTGCTCCATCACGCTGAGTATCAGCGGATGTTTTTGAGTGCAGGGCATCGGTGTAAACTTGCTGTGAGGCAGTATTGACTTTATCTGAGGTGATAGCTAGCTCTTGTACCACATTGTGTAGTTTGCTGATAAATGCATTAAACCCTTTAGCTAAGCGGCGCATCTCTTCATTGCCATCTTCATTAATGCGTTGGGTTAAATCGCCTTCGCCTTCGCCAAGTTCTTTAAAGGTATCGGCTAGCTGGTTTATTGGGCGAACTAAGCTATTACCAAGATAGATGCTGATCATCACGAATAGTCCTGCAATGACTACAAAGGTCATCATGATGTTATTACGCGAAGTCGCAAGACCTGCATAAAGCTCTTGTTCTGGCACCTGAGCAATAACATACCAGCCTAAGCTTGGAATATAGCTTGAGGCAACCATTTGTCCATCAGCGATCGCAAAGGCGTAATCGTTCTGATTAAGCAGTTTTTGACTATTAATTGAAGGGTAAATGTCAGAGAGATTTTTTTCTGCTTTATAACCGATACTCTTGTGAACCTTGATAACACCGTTACCATCGACAAGATAAACAAAACCTGTTTCTTCAATTTGGAAACTGTTGAGGTAAGCGACCATAGCATCATAAGGTTTAGATACTCCAGCCATTCCCAGTCCATTGATTTGTTTATAGTTTATAATGATGTCAGTGCCACCAGTGCTATCATGATAGATGCTAATTGATTGCTTTTCATCATTGTCTTTAAAACGGAAGAACCACTTATCGTGCCCTGGATCCATTACCCGTAAAAAACCATTTTGATTCCAGTATTTATGGGTGTTTTTATCAGCGAATGAGACATTCCTAAAGCCATTATCACGCGCAGTTTGCGTTAAATACTGGATTAAGTGCTCTTCACCTTTAGCGCTTTCGCCTTGTTCGATCCAAAGTTCAATCATGCTGTTATTAGCGATAGATTGCGTAACCACTTTCATTTGGTTGATTTCGCCATCAATAGCATTACGGATCCGTTGTACTAGGTTGGGTGTATCTGATTGTTCTATACGTGTCGAAAGCAATTGTTTGGCACTATTTTGGCCGACATAGGCGACAACACTCGTTGATACAATGACAGCAAAAAGCATTGCGGTAATGAGTCTATTGCGAATGGATAGGTTAGACAAAAAATTCATGAATACAGCTCCTACACATCTATAATTTTAAAATTTAGGTTGTGTGTTTGATGGTTAGGTTTTCCTAATCTTAGGTGGTAATTATATCGGCTTTCATGTCATAACATTTAATGTTTTTGTATGTGAAATGTGTTTTTTTTGCTATTAAAGTGGATATAACTGCTTTGTAGGACAAAAACAAATAATCACACTATTGTGAATGTTTATCTTTAGGGAAGTGAGAGAGAAAACGCATAAATATCGAATGTAGGTTTGTAGAAGAAGGCTATAAAGAGAAGGCTAGGCTTCTAGGTTAATAATAAAAGTATAAATTACTTATTTAGTTAAATCGCATTGGATTTTGGGTTTTGTTTCTTGAGTGGCAGGGCTTTACTGCCAACTAAGCAAATACTCTTTTCGACAGGTTCTCAATGAAGCTACGCCATTTATTGATGATTGCTTGATTCAGTTGCTTGATAGAAATAGTTCATTCAATCAAGTAACTGAATCAAGTGTATATTTTAGATTTAACCGTTATTCGATTTCGTCGAAATACCAATAGCCTGCGTTAACCCAGTGGGTTAATTGCTCAACCACTTCATCATCATTTAGCCATGGGCTTAAGTCTTGTGCAGTTAACTCTTGGGTATCACATAGCAGTGCAATTAAGGCTTCTTTATCTGCTGATAATTGAAGTTGCTCGCCATTGATATACAGCACACCGTCAGCAACGCTGGTTTCAAAGTACAGCGTGCGCAGGCCGCCAAGCTTTACTAAAGGTTGTAGTTTAAGTTGCTCTGTGACATCTAGGGTTTGAAACCCTAAACTTTCTTCTGGTAAATCTAGCTCACATTTAGATTGTGTTAGGTAACGACCACTAAATTCACTGACTAATGTGTCATCAAGGGTAGCAAGCAGTTGTTGCTTAATACGTTCAAGATCGCTGTTATTCACTATGCCAGAATGTTCACTGATAACGCGATCAGGATCGGCTATTTGATCGTTACATAAGTCTTTGTCGATGATGTGATCTGCCATTGCGCTAACCATGTCTTTAGCTGAGGCAGTTCGATAACCCACAGAAAAGCTCATTGATGGTTCAAGTGTCACACCGTCATGAGGGTAGCCTGGTGGTAGATATAGGATATCGCCTGGAAGCAACTCTACATCAATAATCGGATCGAATGCTTCGGTGTGCAGTAGTGCTGGGTGTGCAGAGAATTCTTTGTGTGGACCAAGGTCGCCAACTCTCCAGCGTCGTCGGCCAGAACCTTGGCAAATGAATACGTCATATAGATCAATGTGTGGACCCACTCCACCGCCAGGTGTGGCATAACTCACCATCACGTCATCTAAACGCCAGCGCGGAATAAAATCAAAACATTTAAGCAGTTCTTCAGCTTCTGGCACCCAGTTATTTAGGGCTTGAACGATTAAGGTCCAGTCTGTTTCACCCAGTTCTTCATAAGATTCAAATGGGCCAAATTCAGCTTGCCATTGATCATTTTTCTTAAATACACGGCGAGACTCAACCACATCTTCACAAGCCAGCCCTGCCATTTCTTCTGGTGATAGCAAATTTTCAAAGTGTTTAAAACCTTGACGGATCACCAGTGGCTTTTTTTGCCAGTACTGTTCGAGAAATTGTTTTGGCGTCATACCATTTAAATCTAATTGCATGTTTATTACCCACTAAAATTTGCGGCGATCCTAACAAGTATTAGCAATGAGTAATTTGCCTGAGATCATATTATGGCAGATTAGTTTTTGAAAATGATGAAGCTCAATGATTCGAAAACCAGATTCGAAAAACAAAGTCGAAAACCAGATTCGAAAACCTGATTCAAAAACCAGAGTCGAATAATCGTAACATGACTGGTATGTCGTTTAGTTTCGGGATGTTTACTGCAGGTTGAATAACTTAAGTTTATCTAATTGCCAAGATCAAGCGACCATCATTAAGCTTTTCATTCACCATTGCGCCATCTAGTTTCTGTCCTAAAGGTGATTGTGGAGTGATAACGACAATGTTTCCATCGTCGAGTTTTATGCCGCCACAAACAGGTAATAGCCAGCAATTCATGCCAGCTTCTAAGGTCACTATCGCACCAAGGTTGATGTCATCTTCGGCCGTAAAGTCTTTAAGAGGAAGCGCCGTTAAGCGATTTATCATGATATCAATATCAGCGACTCGTTGTGATTGTCCATGTGCTAAGTAAGCGGCTTCTAAACCGATTGTGTCATATTGAGTTTCTGCCACGCTTTGTTCATTGGTGGCGTCATTATGGGCATCTTCAGCTGCACTCAGTGCCGTTTGGCGTTGGACTATCAATATATCTAACAGATTTTGCAGCAAAGATTCTTTTTCAGTCATAGGGCGCTTACTTACTTCTCTTATTCAGTGCTTGTAAAGGTGCAGCTGTTAATAACAATAATTCTTGTGATGGTAAATTTTATCAAATTAATAGCAGCATTATCGGGTTATTTTCTGAGTTACCCTGAATCAATAATTATCTAATTTTTGCATGAGCGTTGAGTTAACGTCGCGTGTAAATTGGCATGGATACGGTTTGATTAGATAGTTATAAAAGTTTGATTTAAATCTAAGTTTTATCAATAAACTCATAATTTTCTAGCGGTTTTTTGTTAATTTAAATAGGATGGGATAATGAAAGCTAGGCTTGATGATGTAGTTTAATACACAAGTTAATTGACTTGAATTAACTCAAGTTTAGGTTGATAAATGTTTAGCTTTCAAAGCAAGTAAGGCCATGGAAGTGATTGTTGTATGTTCTATTTTGATTAACAGTATCAGAAGGCTATGAAACCAATAAAAAGCATGACAACAAACGCGCAATATGCGGAACTGTTTGACTCCTTAGTACGTGTGAGTAAAGGATTGAATAAGGTCAGTTCCCTCAAGGAAATGGCAGCTTTCTTACAAACAGAAACCAGTACATTGTTTCAATTGACCGATGTGTGGATTTATATCACCGATGCGAAACGAACGGGGTGGCTGAATCATGTGGCTGGTGTTGGTCCTAACGCTGAAATCATGTCTACTATAGTGCCTCACATTAACTACAATGATGATCCTATTTTCAAGAAGATGCTTGGCCAACGAAAAATCTTTTATACCGAAGATTTGTTGATTGAGCCCGAGGCAAATAAAGATGTTACTCCGTTACTTAACCTTCGAACGGTAGTGAATTATCCATTATTTGTTGATGGCAAAGCACTTGGAGTGATGGCTTTTGGTAGTTTTGGCGAACAAACCGTCATTCTATCGCCGACTGAGCTGAATTACTTCGATGTCATAACTGAACAAACCGCTCTCACTGTGTCGAGAATGCATTTTTTCGATAAATCTCAGCAAGATCATCTCACCAAGTTATCGAATCGCTATGGATTAGAAAAGAAACTGCGAAATTTAGATGATAACAATAGTGACTGTGATTCAGCACTGTGCTTCATCTACCTAGATTTAAACAATTTTAAGCAGATAAATGACAATTTTGGCCACCTTGCAGGTGACCATATGTTGAAGACATTTTCGAGTTACCTTTCAAAAGAGCTTAAAAGTGCAGATATCATTGCTAGGATTGGTGGTGATGAATTTGTGCTGGTTTTTTCTGTTCCTGAACAATGTGATATTGACGATTTTGTTCACAAAATTATTCAACGAATAAAGCACCATTGTTGTACGGTCGATTATCGAGGTAACAAGTTTCAATTGGAGTTTGCTTGGGGGCATGTTGCCGTTGACAGTAAGGATTACTCTATTAATGACTTGTTTAACGTTGCAGACATCAAGATGTATCAACTTAAAAATTCGCAAGTAAAAGTAAAATCTGCACGAGTTGTAAAACCGCAAAAACAGGTGGCTGAAAAAGCGTAAAGCCATGACTAACGATAATACGTTTTTCGTGGCTTTTATGGTTCGTATTTTAAAGCGCCATGCAATATCAATGACGATTAAGTGACTTTATTGATTGCTCACTTCCCGTTTAATTGCAGGCTTAATATCAATTAATTGAGTATGGTTTAAACAATCTAACCCTTTCACCGTGATGACCCCATTTCTTATATTTTCAATAGGCAAGACCGCTGCGCCAATTGGATTTGGGCGATTGGGAGAGCGCAAAGCAAATGTTCCCTTCACCATTTGTTGCCTGCTTGTTTGAACGAGTTCATTGCGCGACGCGTCACCTAGCCAGTATAAAATTAAAATATCTTGCCCGTCACTGAGTCCAAGTAGGCCTTCTTTATAATCATCATAAAGCGCTATCTCGCACACTGGACCATTATCTTGAATGTTATTCGGACACGTATCGATGGCAAGATATGGGGTGTTAATTTGGCCAATAAACTTTAGTGTGGCTTTTGTTGTTGCTGCTGCTGTTATAGAGGTTTTAGACATGGTCTTTCCTTAATGCTCGTTCTTTAAACTAAATAGGGTGTAAAAAATATCGTCGTGATAATGACTGCACCATCTAAAAGGCTGGTGTTAGCCGGAATTTCACTAAAAAACATAAATGCCCATATAGGTGCTAGTACAGTTTCAAGCATTAACGTCATCGATACTTCAGGAGCTGAGATGTGACGAGTTGCTACCATGGAGAAAACACGCCCTAGGGGAGCTGTAAATAAACCCATAACGCCCATAATCAACCAAGTTTCCATGCTATAACTTGAGGGAGTAGCAAAGTAAAACATCACTATGGCGAGTAATAGCCCGCCAAGACCAACAATGGCTAGCCTGCTGATATCTTGATATTTACGTAGTAATGTAAACATCAGTGCTAAACAAGTGACAGAGAACAGGGCCAATAAGTCACCTAACCAATTTCCTGTGTTCACAGAGCCCGATACCACGATAGTTATCCCAATCATGACAGCGACGATTGCGAATAAGGTTGAGCGATTAGTGGTTTCTTTTAGTATCAACCAACTGAAAATGGCGGCAATGGCAGGAGTGGCGCTTAAAATGACAAATGTGTTGGCGATAGACGTCATTTTAATGCTAAACACTAAGCCTGTTGCACTTCCTAACATGAGTATGCCTGATACCAGTATTGGCCAGCCGCTTGCTGTTAACGCTTTTCTGATCCCACGTTTATCACTCAATTTAAGTAGTATCGGCATCGAGATTGCGCTGAATAATCCAAACAAAAAGGCAGCATCGAATCCGCTAACGCCTGCATAGCGAATAAATATGGGATCGATACTCATTAGCACAGCGCCTAACAATGCGAGTCCAAAGCCTATCTTTCTTGAATTAGTCAGTGCTTTGGTTGTTGAATTTGTCATCTTAATACCTTAAAAATAAAATCATACCAGCGAGTATGATTTTAATTTGGTAAGCTGTCAATATAAATCATACTCTGCGGTATGATGTTTTTGAGCTTAAATTCACTTGGATTGATTAAAGAGCGAATTAGAACTACTGGTAAGGCTTGAAGTAAGGCTTGAAGTAAGGCTTGAAGTAAGGCTTGAAGTAAGGCTTGAAGTAAGGCTTGAAGTAAGAGTTGAAGTTAGAATCGCGAATGAGGGAGCCAGATGAGCAAAATTGAACAAAATAAACAAAAGAAGAGACTGGCTATTTTACGTGCTGCGCAAGAACAGTTTTTAACTGCGGGTTATGGCCTTGCGAATATGGATTGTATTGCAAGTGAAGCACAAATGACCAAGCAAACCGTCTATCGCTATTATGCTTCTAAAGAAGTCTTATTTAAGGCAACCCTGGAGCATATGGGAAGTCAGTTCGATGATAAGGCAACGCAATATTTATCACTGGATGATAATCATGCCGCTTTGCTTGGTTTTGCAATTGAGTACATCAGTTTCCATTTATCTGATGAGCACATTGCGACTTTTAGATTACTGGTAGCTGAAAGTGGAAACAGCCCTGAAATAATTACTAACTTTTTTAGTGTTGGGCCTGATGACGTGCAGCGAGTATTAATTGAGTTTTTCCAACAAAGATTCAATGTCACTGACATTGAAACCACAGTTGAGCTGTGGCTAGGGATGTTATTAAACCATAGAAATAAGGTGTTAATGGGCATGACTTCACCGACACGAAGTGAAATTGAGCATTACGCTGAAGCAGCGACAGCATTCTTACTTCGAGCTGTTGAGTAAAATCGATAAACTTTCATAAACGGCACCTTGCCGTAAAGTGAATTAGCTATTTATGATAATTGATGAATTACTTTGGATATTATAAATACTTTGGATGTTATAAATACTTTGGATGTTATAAATACTTTGGTGATAAACAAGCGAACATTTCAGTTATCAACAGTAAGATAGTTTGCAGCTGCATTCTTTCGCAAATATAAATACAGCTAAAACCAATACTGACAAAAATGCCATCACAGTACTCACTGGATGGCATTTTTATTACACCTGAATCAATTTTACTTTGGTGACAAATTATCTCACTAGTTCCAGTAAAACGTAAACGAGCTATTTATTTTCTAGACGTTTCTTAAGGTTTAATGCGGCATCAGCGGCAAGTAAACGCATAAATTCAGAACCATTATTTTGTTCACCTTGGCCGCCTCCAATCACAATCTCTGGCACTAAACGACTATTACCGAGACTATTAAACAATGCTGTTTGAATTTTAACCTCGGCTTTCAAAGTTTCATCAAATACATATTTTGGATCCAATGCGGCAGATTTTGCGCGCTGACGAGCCTCTGCAAGAACATCCATCCCCATAGCTTCTAGACGCTGTTGCTTTAATATTTCAGCCTGCTCTAACGCTAACTGAGATTTAACGGCTACACGTTGCTCAGCAGAAATAATCGCATTAGCTTTAACTCTTTCGGCATCGATTTGCTCTTTGATTTTTAGCTTTTCAGACTCTGCTCTTTGCTTAGCAATGGCCTGCTCACCCAAAGCAACTTCTGTGCGAGCCTGTTGTTCAGCTTTTTTCAGATTTTGTCTTGCCAGCGCTTCGTCAGCAGCAGCTTGCTTTTGCGCTTCAAGTCGAGAGTTCACTTTGCTTTCGTATTCAATATCAATGATGCTGGCATCTACAACTGTAATACCATACGAGCCTAATATTGGTGCATTACGTAACTTATGACCTTCATTATCTTGCTTGATTTTAATTGTTACTCGCTGCTGCTTACTTAACTCGTTAGGTTCATTCGAATTATCATTACGGTTAGAGCCAAATGTTTGCTCAGTAACAAAAATCCCGTTCACTAGTTGATCAGAAAAGTCCTGGCTTAACTGACCATTACCACCCGAATAATGCTGTTCAACAGACATCATTCTGGCTGACGCTTTGACATTTTCAGTGGTCGCACGCAGTAAAAGGTTAGATACCAATGTCTCTTGAGAGCCAAACTCTTCATGAATTTTCAATAACCCTCTAAGTTGCCCAGTTTCATTAGCTGGCACATTGCCTGGTAGTCTAAAACGAGCGACACCTCTGGCATCACCAGTAGTCGTATCAAGAAAGCGAATAGGAATTAATGGAACCAATGCACTCGCAGTAGCCGCTTTATCACCGGTGAAGTTGATTGAGATAACCTTGTTATAGGCCGATATTGTCCCAAAGGCTTTAAAGTATGGACCAGCTTGGTTGATAACCGTTAAATTTCCGGTAAATGCAGATTGATGAACTAATCTTTCGTCCGCTTCATTCCATGCAATCATTTGAGACACTAAGATAGCAATTACAGCAATAACCGTAATAAATGCTGCGATTAAAATAATATTTCGACGTCCGATTCGACTTGCTAAATTGGGTTTAGTCTCTAGTGACTGACTTTCCATGTCTTTCATTCTCCATATGTAATTTCTTTTTAACGAAGTAAGTGATTTCTTCCTCGCTCAGGTGAGCGCAGAAACTGCCAGAACGATGTAAATCGATAAAGGTGGCAAGTATGTCCTGCTTACTTTGTGTCTTTTTTTCTTCATTTTCTTGATGTTGATTCTTCTCAATCAGTTGAGTGATTAACTCATCAACGACTGTATCTTCATCAAATAACACATTATATTCTCGCGCTTTCTTTAAACGGTCTCTATTCAAGTTTTGATAGATGACGTAAAGAGCAGCACACAAAATAATAATGAGTACACATAACCCTGTTATATAAAAAAACATAGTTGCTACTTACTCGTGTATTAATGAGTGGTTTAAATATTTTGCCAAAAAACGTGCATTAGGCTTGTTCACTTTTTGGCAGCGGTTATCTTACAGTTTTAACAAATAAAAAACAGGTAAAGGTTGAATTATCTAATTGAAATTTAATTAAAAGCTATCCTGCCTTTAGCTTTTCTATCAATAAATTACGTTGCTATTTAGCAGACATTTTTTGAATTTATTGGAGATGAAATTGAATATGTTTGATGATAGCCAACACTTTCTTCTGTCAATTTGGACTTACTAATTGTGTCTAAACTCAGTTTCAGGTTGGTTGTTGCCTTTTAAGGTTATGATTTATGGTTAAGTAATTGAATTTTAAACCTATGAGGTTGGCTTTGGTTTAGATCGTGCACCAAACAAAAAAAGCCGTAGCAAACCGCTACGGCTGTGAATGCCTAATGCCTTTTATGGGGATCGGATCAGGCCGGGTGATGGCTATTCTCCAGCGGGAATGAGCTCGAATTCATTAGTGGCCTTTACCCCATGAACTTGAATTGCGACTTTATAAAGTGCTACAGCACCTGCTGAGGCTTTGCTTTCAAGATCTAGGTCTATCGCGTTAAAAGTGTATTGTCCTTCAGTTTCGGTTTCGGTTAATACGCCACTGCATTCATCTTCAGTTGTAGGATCACAGCTAAACGTTTGACTAACATGCCAGCGTTTCCAAGCTTTAGCGTTAGAAGATGATGCATTAGGGTCGGGATAACCTAAGTAGATAATGTCGTAAGTGCTGGCATCGGTGATGGCTTTTTCATCGCCATTATCTAGGGTGAAGGTTAATGCGCCAGTGGCAGCATCAAACTCATCAACCGTTAACACTATCATATCGGCATCATCAATCTTCACCACTTCACTCGCTGGTGGATCAACAGGATCGGTTACTGGTGGTTCAACTACAGGCGGATCGACTGGATCCGGTGCACTGGTATCGTCGTCACTTCCACACCCTATAAGCAGTAGGGAGCTAGCCAGCAAGGCGCTCAATAATTTAAGTTTCATAATGAGCTCCTTAATTGAAATGTCCGGTATGACAAGTTTGACACTCTAAGTCACCTTTAACACTGGCAGCTGAGCCCATAGTTTCAGTTGTGCCATGACAGGTTTGACAGGCTTGAGTTTCTTCTGAAGCCATCGCTTCAGGTAGAGCTCCAATGACTTCACCAGCATAAGCGCGGTTAAGTAAGTCAACAATGTAGTAAGCCATACTGGCTGATAATCGTTTACAACGTTCGCCTTTTTCGACGAAAGGTTTACCGCCGTTAGCACCTGACCAATTACTGATTGATGAATGACATAATGGGCTGTTGGCCACTGAAGTTTTACCCACAAGCTCGCTTTTCTCTGCTGTTGAGCCAATACCTGCCACAAACTCGTCAGATGATAGTGGTAAATCTTCTCTTTCGTAGTAGCGGAAAGAGGCCGAAATAACGGCTGAATTTTGGTCATTAATATCGCCGAGAATGTTGATCAACATACCTGCTGCGTTTAAGTTACCGCAAATGGTGCCTTGCCCGACAATACCTGCCCAGCCATAGCCTGCTAATGCCGTAGGGATTGAGGCAAAGTTTTCTGCATCAACACTTGAAGATTCGGCTAGTTTAGTGACGATGGAATGAAATACTTGATGCATACACCCGCCACCTGTTTCATAAGCCAGTTTTGCAGTGGCCATTGCATCTAGTGGTACATACTTTAATTTGTCACCGAGTTCTAATCTAAAGTTTCCATCAGCATCTGTAGCTGCAAAAGCGGATGTTCCGACTAATGTTGCACCGGCTGCAACAGTGCTCATTCCAATGATTTGGGTTAATGCTTGGCGTCTGTTCATACTCATAATAATCACCCTATATCTAATGTTATTGTTACTCAGTTTGTGTTTTGTTTTTATGACTTGCTTATATCTTTAAATTGGTTCGAGTTATCTCATTTAGCGCTGCTTCAATGTTTCTATATCTGAGGCTAATGCGCTGCTCGATGAATCTAATGTAAGTGATGGGGGGATTAATTTTGTGATGTAAAGCGAAGAAATATAGGCTGTGAAATGGACTTTAAATTCGCAGTTGATTGCATTTGTAAAGTGAGTAAACAATGTGAATTTTGGGTTGAGCAGGCTGCTAACGTGATTGTGATCACGTTATTTTTTAAATTAATTAACATTAAAGGCAGTTTTAACGACTCATTACGTTGCATTTATATTGTTAATTTGTGTGATTTACGTCGCATTTTGTTGTTGTTCATTGCTTTTTACTTCATAAAAATTGCAATTAAAAGCACTAAATTAAGCAGGATCACAGAATTATCTATGGGTTGTTTTAGACTGGGTTAATGAGGCGTTTTAGTGGGGAAAGTGATGCAATTAGGGCATTGCAAATTCGATGTTAATAAAGGCGAATTAGTTAATAACCAAAGTGATGAAGTTTGGCGCCTTCCTCGTGCTGAGTTACAAGTACTTACATTGTTAATTGATTACCAGGGTAAAGTGGTGGCTAAGCCATTATTAAAAACTGGCAATGGCCAAGAGCAACCATTAAGTGATGCATCAGTTACCCATGCTATTTTTACCTTAAGAGCATTCTTAGGCCCACAATATGAGTCATTGATTGAGACTGTCAAAGGGCAAGGGTACTTATTAAAGCATCACCGAAGTCGTAAGCAATCGGTGAATTTTTTTTCTCACCCTCAACGCTTTGCCATCATCGCTATTATCACTTTGGCAGTTGCACTGTTAATTAGTGGCTTGATGTTTATCCGTTTCTCGCCACCTAAAGCGTTACCTGTTTTACCTAACAGCACAGCAACAGTAAAACTGACTTCAGGCCAAACAGTTGATGTGATTTTATATTCTAGTTCTAAAACCAATTTAGCATTATTAAAAAAGCAGGGGATGCAATTACAACAAAGCCTAGCGCAATGTAATTCAACGTCTTGGAAGCGTGTTTTTTTGTCTCTTTCCCATGACGAACAGGTGCTAAATATTACCTTACGTGGCGAACATTATGGCCAATCTGTTATCCGTAATCTAAAAATTAGTGACTTACGACAACCCAAGAAATTTGTTAGCCAAGCATGGCTAAAAGGAGTTGAAATTTGTGATTAATTTTATGTGCTGGATTAACAATGATTGTACTTTTAAGAGGTGCTCACATGGTTAAAAATTGGCGTTGGGTAATCAATATCATCATATTGACCATACTGTTGAGCTGTATCGGTGTGATAGCAAATCTTACCGCTTCTAGCTCGCCAAGCTTTATGCTTAGTTGCAGCTCTGAACTGTTTAATCATCATAATGACCAACAAGATAGTAATCATTATTTACTAGTGGATCTATTATCTAAAGATGGCCAGGTTCAAGTGCATTATCGCTATTTTAATATCGATGGCAGTTCAGCTGGTACAGTGTCAATGCAAGGCAAGGTTAACAGCATTGATACTGAAAACATGATTTACGATATTTCAGTGAATACCAAACAAGAAAGCCCGTTAGCTGAACATCAACAGGTTCCTGAGCACTATCGCTACCTTTCTTATGTCAGTAACCTCAACTTAAGCAGAGACGGAATGCATAACCTTAGCTTGCAGATTATTGAACAAGATAAAACAAAGGATTTTGCCGTGGTGTTATTTCAGCCAAGTAATACAGTGTGTGGCTGCCGTTTAGTGCACTAATGTTATTTATCGTTCGCTTATGTCGGCTAAGTTGAGTCACTGCTTACCAATCATTTGGGCTTTTAATAAATGCATTAAAAAAGCGAACCATGAGTGGTTCGCTTTTTTATTATGACAGCTAATACACGCTTACCTGTTTATGGATAAGCTACTTTGAAGCGTATTAATCATCTTCAACTAACGTCATCAGAGAGGTGTTACCACCCGATGCCGTGATATCAATACTCACGGTTTTCTCTGTCAGTAGACGCAGGATCAAGTTATCGAAATACTCAGAACTGATCACAGGTAATATCGCACCTTGACGTTCAGCTAATTTCTCACTGATGTAGTGTTTACGATCGCAGTTACCATCAATAACCACACCCGATAATTTAGGATGAGCCAATAGTGTCGGTAAATGACGATGTCTTGCCACTTGGAAGATATCTTTGTCTGCGCCAGTTGCTATCAACTTATCTCTAAATACCAATGCTTCATCATGGTATAAATCAGACACCACTGTGATAACTGTATTACCTGTTGCCAATGCGGTTACTATTGAGAGTACCCAGAAGTGGAAGCTGACGTTTTCATCGGCAAAACAAATAATATTGCCGCGATTTTCCAAGTAAAGGATATTAGATTCACCTGTTGGTCCAGGCAACACCTTTGGCTTTTTCAACAGTTTTTCAATATCGATTAATTGATCTCGAGAAACCTTTAAGGTGTAATTTAAATCGTCTGCTAAGTCGTCAACAATATCAACATGGGCGATTTTAGCCAGTAACTGACGTACGCAAGAGGTACGGGTGTTTAAGTCAGTTAAACGCCATTGCTTTTCAACCTTGTTGGCTCTATCCATCAGCAATGTTGCTTCGGATATAGACTGTGCATCACAATCTTTCTCAATAGCTTGCGGCGGTAACAGGTCAAAATCATCGGCATTAGGTGTGGCTTTTTCTTTGACCAAACGTGATAGATAATTTGGCCCACCGGCTTTTGGCCCCGTCCCTGAAAGACCACGACCGCCAAATGGTTGTACACCGACAATGGCGCCAATCATATTGCGGTTGATATATACATTACCAGCGCGTGATAATCGGGCGAGATCAATTGCTCTGTGCTCTATTCGGGTGTGTATGCCCATGGTTAAACCAAAACCTGTGCCATTAATGCTATCGATGACATTTTCGATTTCATCACCTTTAAAGCGAACCACATGGACACATGGACCAAATACTTCACGCTTTAATACACTAATATCATTGATTTCATAAAGGCGCGGCGCAAAGAAGAAGTGTTCATTGTCAGCGACTTCAGTAGATATATCGCATTGATATAGCAACTTACCATAGTCTTTCATGTAATCACTGTGGGCGTTTAATGCGCTCAGTGCTTTTTGATCGATAACAGGGCCAATATCGGTACTGAGGAACTCAGGATTACCAACATGTAATTCAGCCAGTGCGCCTTTGAGCATGGTAATGACATTATCAGCAATATCTTCTTGTAAAAATAACACGCGAAGCGCCGAACAACGTTGACCTGCAGACTGGAAGCCAGATGATATAACATCATCCACAACTTGCTCTGGTAGGGCGGTTGAATCAACTATCATACAATTTTGACCGCCAGTTTCAGCAATCAAAGGCACTTGATGGCCACCGCGTTCAGACAAGATTTGCGAAATTTTTGTGCCTGTTTCAGTCGAACCTGTAAACATCACAGTTTGAATGCGTTCATCTGGCAAGATGACATTGCCGACTAGGCTACCTGGAGCAATCACTGCTTGAACAACACCAGTAGGAAGACCGACATACTTCATTAGCTCAATGGCGCGCAGAGCAATCAAGCTGGTTTGTTCTGCTGACTTTGCTAACACGGTATTACCGGTGGCAATGGCTGCAGCAACTTGGCCTAAGAAAATAGCTAATGGAAAGTTCCAAGGGCTAATACATAACACCACACCGCGCGGCTCTATGCGGTCATCTTCAGCTAATTCAATGGCTCGGTTAGCGTAATAACGGCAAAAATCGACAGCTTCTCGTACTTCATCGATACCGTCTTGAGCAACTTTACCGGCTTCTTTTATACATAACGCAATCAGTTCGTCGGTATGACGCTCTAAGATATCTGCGATACGAGTTAATAGCGCGGCGCGTTCAATGACAGATACTTGTGACCATGAAGCGAATGCCGTTTGCGCAGTGTCGATCATCGCCAGCATGGCATCTTTATCGTGGAAATGGTGATAGCCAATGATTTCATTATGATTGGCAGGATTTTTCACTGCCACAGCGCCTTCTGGCACATCAGTGGCATTAAGTTGTTTGTTAGTAAACCAGTTATCAAGTGATTCTTTTAGTGGCGTGATCTCGTTGATGTTGGTTAAATCTAAACCTTTTGAATTATCACGATTTTCGCCATCTTCACTGTAATATAAAGCAATCGGTTTAAGGATTTGCTGATTGTATTTCTCTTTTAATCGCTGAGTTTTTTCTACTGGATCTTCAAGTAGTGACTCAACCGGTTTTGACTCATCAACAATGGCATTAACGAATGATGAGTTGGCACCGTTTTCCAATAAACGACGAACCAAATAAGCGAGTAAATCTTCATGGTGACCCACAGGCGCATAAATGCGGCATTGAATGTGTTCGCCACTGACGATTTGATCATAAAGTGAATCGCCCATGCCGTGTAAGCACTGGAATTCGAAACCTTCTTTATCATCACCTGCAAGTTCTACAATGGTGGCAGCTGTATAAGCATTATGAGTCGCAAACTGCGGATAAATTGTGTCTCGGTAGCCTAATAATTTATTAGCACAGGCGTGAAATGACACATCGGTCGATGACTTACGGGTGAATACAGGGAAGTGATTATGACCGTCCTTTTGGGCATTCTTAATTTCGGTATCCCAATAGGCACCTTTGACTAAGCGCACCATCATTCTGCGGCCAACACGCACCGTTAATTCACGTAGCCAATCAACCACAAAAATTGCGCGTTTTTGGTAAGCCTGTAAGGCAATACCAAAGCCGTTCCAACCCGCTAAGTCGTCGTCGCTAAATACGGCTTCGATAACATCAAGTGAGATATCTAATCGTTCTGACTCTTCAGCATCAACGGTCAAGCCAATGTTATACTTTTTGGCCTGTAAACATAGGGCTTTAAGCTTTGGCACTATTTCGTTCATCACTCGTGATTTATGGGTAAATTCGTAACGAGGATGAATAGCAGAAAGTTTTACAGAAATGCCAGGGACTTTTCTAGGGTCATTTTTACCAGACGCTTGGGCGACTTTACCAATGGTTTCGATGGCGTCTTGGTACGATGCTAAATATCGGTTGGCATCGTCCATAGTACGAGCGCCTTCACCTAGCATGTCATAGGAATACACGTAACCTTGTTGCTCTTTTGTGGCAGCACGCTCAGTTGCTGCGACGATCGTTTCACCCATCACAAACTGCTTGCCCATGATTTTCATAGCGTAGTTCATTGATTTTCGAATGACGGGTTCGCCTAGGCGGCCAATGGTTTTCTTCAATAATCCAAAGCGATCTTTGGTACGTCTATCGGCATAATCTACCACTGAACCTGTGATTAATAAGCCCCATGAAGAAGCATTCACAAATAATGAATCACTGCTGCCTAAATGGTTGCTCCAATGGCCTTGGGAGATTTTGTCGCGAATAAGCACATCTTGGGTATGTTTATCAGGTACGCGTAAAAGTGCTTCTGCCAAGCACATCAATACCACGCCTTCTTCACTTGAAAGTGAATATTCATTAAGTAAGGCATCGATTGCACCATTGCCTGATTGATCTTGACGAATTTTCAAGACCATTTGGCGTGCGCGTTCCCACGCCTTACTTCGGGCGCTAACGTTAATTTCTGCTAGAGGGAGAATATGATCTACTGCGATGTTTTCATCTATACGATAAAAATCGCGAATTTTTTGACGGATTGGACAGTCAGAAATTAACTTACCTTCAAATAGCATGTGCTTGTCCCCAAAAATGAGTAAATATTGCGTCACCGGCAATTAAAATTATTCCAATAATTATTATTATAGTTGTCCGATAACAGCAGTTGAGTGCTGTTTCAATACGCTACTGAAACATTATTTATTTTTAGCAAATTATTTATTTATAAAGTGTGATTTACCTTCAATAATTCTAGGTGAGAATATCCTCCATCTTGCACTTCTGTGTCAATACTCATTTAGTCAAAAAGATGTAAAGTTTTTTAACGAATTTAACTCGTCGTTAACCTTTGTTAGTGCTAATTCTTGCCCACCTAGCTAGAAGCAGTAATTTGCCTATTAACGTGACTTTTAAACTAAGATTTTAAATCCGTTTTTAATCGTCTGCTTTCTGGTAAGCTCTACTCGATTTATCATTGTTTTGTTAGCGTGTTTATCGATGATTTTCAGTTATTTTTATGGTTATGTCTGTTTTAAACGACGCCTAGAGGTATAGGTGACACTGACACCATTAATCAAACATCCTTGCTGCTGCATTTATTCATGAGTATATGATGGCTACACTTGAGCAAAGCGCCTGTATTGCCTACAATAGCGCTAGATTCTATTACTACAGAGCATGCTCATGAACGATACAACTTCACAACCCGCTTTACCTGATCGCCTTTCTGTTAATCCACGCAGCCCACATCATGTTGAAGCTGTTTTTGAAAATGACATTGGCATCAAAGTTAATGGCAAAGAACGTTTTGATGTTGAAGAGTACTGCATCAGTGAAGGTTGGGTTAAAGTGCCAGCAGGCAAGGCGTTAGATCGTCGCGGTCAACCTTTATTAATGACAGTTAAAGGCACAGTTGAAGCATTTTATCGTTAAGTAGTACGGTAAAATTTCGCATTTTAAAGGCTTAGTAATCATGACTAAGCCTTTTTTGTGTCTAACTCAATGGTGGGTTAGTTTGTCGCCTTATCAATTAATCAATTAATCAACCAGTTAATCAATCAACGGCTTGCTGAGGAATCAACAAAATATGACTACGGCTTCGCGCTAAAATAGCCTCCGCTGTATTGCCTATCACTCTGCCCATAATGCCTTGTCGCTGCACAGCGCCCATCACTAAATATTCGGCATTTAATCGACAGCTGAGTTCAAACAAACACATATCAGGGTTACCTGCCAAAATATGAACATGGTCTCTATCAATACCAATTTGTTCTATGGCTTGTTGATGCTTATCGTAAGCTTCTTTAATCAGTACGCGGCTATTTAATATATCCATATCGCGTAGTATTTTAGGAATTCTGATTACAAACCCAAGGTGCAACTCGTGACCTGTGACTTCTGCTAGACGGCGTGCTTGGTTAATCACCGCTTGATTGAGTGCTTTTTTAACGGGTTTGTTACTGCCCAAATCCACCGCCATTAAAATTGTCCCTGCTTTACTAAGCAGATTATGAGTTAACAGCATTAATGGTACTTTAGTGTGGCGGATCAGTTGCCAATCAGCAGGTAGAAAATAATCGGACTCATGGATAGCCTTTAACATCATCGCGTATTGCTGAGGTTTAGCCTGCTGGCAGGCATGCTCGGCTAAATCTTTACACCATGTGATGTTGAATGGGATGTTGAATGGGATCTTGGATGGGGTGTTGAAGGGCATATCCGTTGGAGTCATGTCAGCAGCTATGTCGCTGAGTTGTTGTTCTAGCTCTAGCTTCTGTGTCGCTAGAATTTGCTGACGTACATCGGCGGCGATTCGTGGATTATAGTAGGCATCACCGCTGAATGATTCGTAGCTATAGGCTGCTATTTCAGGCTGTAGATTCATTTTTTTAGCTAGCTCAATTCCCGCACTCATCGCATTGGCTTGTTGCTGATTTTTTTGAGCAATAATATATAGCTTATCCATGGCAACCTCCTGATATATTCCTTCATACATTACCTAAGTCAAATGTACCAAAACAGCTGATTTACTCCTTGATCTTTATCATTGATAAGCTCAATATTTAATCAAAGGCGCAGCGATTAGGAGGCGTGTATGACAGTAGAGCAGTTTATTATCGCGTTATGCTTAATTCTGCTTTGCGGTAAGGTTTTAGGGAGCATATTTGAGCGGCTTCAATTGCCTGCTGTCGTCGGTGAAATCCTAGCTGGACTGTTATTGGGACCTACATTTCTCAACATTGTCACGCCCAATGCGACACTGGCGGTGTTGGCTGAACTCGGGGTCATTTTACTGTTATTTTCCATTGGCTGCGAAACGTCAATTAAGCGTTTATCTCAAGCGGGAGGGCGGGCTGCGCTAGTCGCTGTTTTGGGGATCGTCATTCCAATTATTATGATTGGAATCAGTAGCGCCTATTACCTGACGGATTCATATTTTACTGCGCTGTATTTAGGCTGTGCGTTAACAGCAACCAGCATCGGTATTTCATTACGGGTGCTAAGCCAAGCCCAGCAAGCACAAACTGACGTTGGTAATGTGATTTTAGGTGCTGCGGTTATTGATGATATCTCTGGCGTTATTTTGCTAAGTTTGTTGTTTAACTTTGCAAGCTTTGGAGAGTTTGATTTAGCCAGTTCGTTAATACTGACCGCCAAAGTGCTGCTTTTTTTAATCTTAACACCGCCAGTGACACGGGGTTTGCTGTATCTGGCTCGTGCACTCAAACCCTTTGCTGATAAATCAGGTTATGAAGTGATCATCACCATGGTGTTGATTTGCCTATTTTCATGGTTAGCGCATTGGTTTGGTGCGCCTGCACTATTAGGTGGTTTTGCTGTGGGCTTAGCGTTAAGCCGGCAATTTACTTCACCGTTCAATCGCTATTTAGTGAACCCTTTTTCTTTTACTCACAAGATGGAAATATCCACTAAAACCATGGTCGATGTGTTTGCGCCGATATTTTTTGTATACGTGGGCATTCGTTTAGATTTAAGTCAGCTAGATTATAGCTCTGGCGGGATCATGCTGTTGGTTTGGCTGACGCTGCTAGCGATTTTAAGTAAATTGCTCGCAGGCTGGTTTGGCGGCAGAACATGGCAAGCCAAAGTTGTGGTAGGCAGCGCCATGATCCCAAGAGGTGAAGTGGGCTTAGTATTTTCAGAGCTTGGTTATCAAATGGGTATTATTGATAGTAAATTATTTACTGAATTAGTGGTGATTATTGCGATTACCACCTTAGTGGGTCCGATGATGCTTAAATGGAGTATTAAACAACAGGTTAAGAAACTTCCCCAAGTTAAGCCGAATTAAAGGTTCTCCAGTTTGATTTATGCAGGTTATTGCTGGCTTTTTAAGTTGTGAACATCAGCTGTAAACAAAATTTGCCAATGTTAGCTCTCATTTAACAACAACATGACTTTTATTCATGTTGGAAGGCTGTAAAATCCGCGCCTTGTTTAATCACGAACCTAATACTCATCATGATCGATCTGGCCCTACTTCCTGTTTATCTAACCACTGTGGTTGCTTTGCTATTAATTCCCGGCCCAGACATGCTGTTGATTGCCAGCTCTAGCTTGAGCTATGGCCGTAAAGTGGGCGTATACGCCAGCTTTGGTAACGCAACATCGGGGTTAATCTTAACCTTACTAGCGGCTATGGGCGTGTCAGCTCTGGTGGCAATGAACCCTTTTGCTTTAGAAGTATTAAGAGTATTGGGCGGTGCGTATTTACTCAAAATGGGCTGGGATTGTATGCGCAGCAGTGCGGCTGATGCGCCCGAAATTGAACAACAAAATAACTTAGCCAAATTATTGTATCGCCGAGCAGTAATGAGTAATTTGCTTAACCCTAAGGCGCTAATCTTCTTCGTGCTCTTTTTACCGCAATTTGTCTCTACTCAGCTTAGTGCTAGTTCAGGCGAGCAGATGTTAGCATTAGGCCTGCTGCTTAACGTAATGGGGTTATTATTCAATTTATTGCTGGTGGCATTAGTGGGAACCCTAGGTAAGCCACTGCTTAAAAATGATAAATTTAGAACTTACCAAAATAAGTTTATGGGGCTGATATTTTTTGCCTTAGCGATTTGGTTGCTGGCTTCACAGGTGCAAAGTATTGCTTAATTGAATGGGCTAAGCTTAAGGCTTTAGGTTAAAGACTTTAGATGAAAGTCTTTAGATTAAAGGCTTTAAATTAAAGCTATTGTGAGAGTCGTCATAAGTGGTTCTCATTTAGCCTTAACTAGAGCCTAAAATAGAGTCTAGTTCAGCGATAATATCGTGAGGGTTCACTTCATCATTATCCTTGAATAAGCTCTTTTGTAAAAAGTCATTTCCCCCTCATTTATCTGCGCATTTTTCTGTTCACTACTCTTTTTACTACTATTTTCAGTTCACTAGTCTGTTCATTTTTCATCATTGATCTCAACAAACATATTCATCGTGCTATTGGCGAGCTAAGCCATTTATGCTCATTGTGCTGGCAATAGTCTTGCAAAATACGCACGTAAATTGAATCACTTAGTTTATAACACGCCTTGGCGCTTAATTAGGCTCTAACGCACCAAAAATGCGTGCTGACGACTGTACACTCGCTGCGCTTGGGGATAATCTGGTTAGTAATATAAGGTCATTGTTTTGGCCTTTGATACCAGGATGAGATTATCGATGAAGTTATTCAATGTTAAACAGTTAATGAATCATTCATCTCGCTCGAAGCAAATTATTACAGTGTTAGTTAAATATGGTTTGGCTAATTGGATAAGAGAAGAGAACCCCGCTTTTATTAAAAGTGTATTCGTTAATGAAAATGGCCAACAACTCGCCTCGCTTTCTGTTGCTGTTCGTTTGCGTTTGGCTTTTAGTGAATTAGGTACAGCATTTATCAAGCTGGGCCAGATATTGAGTACCAGAGCAGACTTGGTCGGCCAAGACATTGCCGAAGAGCTGACTAAACTTCAAGCCGGCACTCCAGCAGATCCAGAAGCTGAAATTAAGAAAACCATTGAAGCTGAGTTTGGTATACCTTTCGAGCAATTATTCATCGATTTTAATTTCACTCCATTAGCATCAGCCTCTGTAGGCCAAGTACATATTGCGACCACTCAAGACGGTGATGAAGTGGTCGTCAAAGTACAACATGCAGGAATTGAAGATAAGATTCTGGCAGATGTAGAAATCCTTAAGATGCTAGCTTCACTTGTTGAGCAATATCATGAAGAGCTCAGACTGTATCAGCCTACCAGCTTGATTTTAGAGTTTACTAAGTCATTACTGAATGAACTCGACTACGTTAAAGAAGCGCGTAGCATGCAAAAAGCCAGTCAGTTTTTTGAAGCCAACCCGCACGTTCATATTCCCGATGTTTATCAGCAGTTATCCAGTAAACGAGTGTTGGTTATGGAGCGCTTAAAAGGCTTTAGTATTGCCGACAAAACTGCATTGGAGCAGGGACAATATGACACCAGTAAGATTGCTGATGTGGGCATTAAAGTCTATTTAGATATGATTTTTGAGTTAGGTTTTTTCCATGCAGATCCTCACCCAGGCAATATCTGGGTACTTGAAGATAATCGTCTTGGGGTACTGGATTGGGGAATGACAGCAAGGCTGAGCAAAGACATGCAGCAACGATTTCAGGAGTTATTGCTTGCATTGGCAGATAAAGACCCGAAAGAGCTTACTTACCATGTCATTAGACTATGTCAGAGCCAGCCGCAGCTAGATCATGAACTACTTGAGAAAGATATAAGCGAGTTTGTGCATGACTACCTTGAGGTGGACATGAAACAAGTCTCCATCGTAGATGTGTTAAACGAATTTATTCGGATTATTAAACAGCATAGGTTGGTGATCCCCACAGAAGTGTCGATGCTGTTTCGCGTGTTAATTATGCTTGAAGGCTCATCGAAGTTATTAAGCAGTAATAAAAGCGTTGGCGATGCGATAAGACCGTATGCGATTAAAATAAAATTAGCGCAGTTGTCTCCACTACATGCATTAAAACAAGCACAAACTATTTCGACTCGTTGGCAGCGGGTGATCAATGGTTTACCTGATGAAATCGACAAATTAACCCATCAAATCAGCAGTGGTCACTTTGACGTAAACCTTAATCATCGCAACCTTGATACCATTATCAATCGCTTAGTTTTTGGGGTGTTAAGTGGCGCGATTTTCTTAGGCGGTTGTATGCTATTGAGCAGTAACGTACCCCCTTTATATGAGGGCATTTCTATACTGGGCACAGGAATCACTGCCATTGGTAGTTTTCTTGTTGGTAAGTTATTACTGGCTATTGGCCGTTCTGGCAGTTTATCTAAATAATGGATTATTAGAGTTTATTAGGAGCTTATTTATGCCTGCGAGAAATCAATCCATTATTTATTTAATGGCGATCAATGCGGTTATTTTTATCTTAAGTGAGTTCGTAAATGTGACCGAATTACAGTCGCTGGCGTTGTACTTCCCGCTTAACGATCAATTTCAGATTTGGCAGCCTTTTACGCATATGTTCATGCACGGCAGCATTGCTCATATTCTGTTTAATATGTTTGCATTGTGGTCTTTTGGCACACCGTTAGAGCAAACTTGGCAAACACCTAAGTTCTTATTGTTTTATTTTGCGACTGGAATAGGCGCAGCGGTGATATACACCCTTGCTAATTATTATCAGTTCAACATGATTATTAATGAGATCATGGCGCTGGGTTATGGCAGCTCACATATCGACGCGATTTTATCTCAGGGCATGGCGGATCAAAATTTGATTACTGCACTCGGTAAAGATCGGTTAATCGAGCTAATGGCCATTTATCATACCCCAGCAGTAGGGGCGTCAGGAGCTATTTATGGAGTGTTAGTGGCTTTTGCAATGCAATATCCAAATGCGAAATTATCACTGATATTCTTGCCGGTACCGATTAGTGCTAAGTACTTTGTTCCATTGATTATTTTAGGTGATTTATTCTTTGGCGTGACAAAGTATTCTATCGGTAATATTGCTCATTTTGCCCATGTCGGTGGTGCACTAACCGCCTTAATTATCATGTTGATGGTTAAAAATACCCAAAGGAACTTTAAGGTTCGTTAGTGGCTTTTAAGCGGCTTTCAAACTCTGCCCACAGGTGAATCAAAGTATTTAATAATCAAAAACACGGCAATTGCCGTGTTTTTTGTTTATTGATGAGGGCAGCTGCTAACCATGATAATTAACTATGAAAAATAACCGTGACGATTAAGCGGCTTTGACATCTAAAATATGCGTCATCAAATATTCAGCATCTTTGTAAACACCGCCGAGGGTGGCAGAGCCCCGTGTGTATAGCCAAGGTAAGCCAATAAAATAAAGTCCTTCAACATCACTACTGACGCCACGATAATTGCTCGGGTAGTTCATTTCATCAAATGAAATCCCATCAATCCAAAAAAAGTTAGGTTTAAAGCCCGTCGCCCAAATAATATTTTTAATACTACTGACACTGCCTTTTTGGAAGGTGATATGAGACTCATCTGCCGACAAGGTTCTGCCCATATGAATCACATTATCTTTAGCAAGTAGTGACTTAACATCTGTACCAATAACAGGCTGCACGCCTTTACTGAGCCATTTGCCGACTTTGCTATAACGAGACACAGACAAAAAGCCGATTTTACTGAACCACCACCAGAGTGTTTTACCTAAGAATGTTTGTGGAATAGCGGCAATTTTATCGGTGCCAGAAAAGTGCACTGTGCGGCCTGTCTCAGCTATTTCAGATAAAATCTGCACCCCAGAATCTCCCGCACCTACGACTAAGCAATCACCATCCTGCAGTTGTGATGGGTTCTTATAGTTTTCACTGTGCAACTGGGTGACATTATCGGCAATATCAAGATGACATGGTGGGGTATAAGGGGTATGGAACGGACCTGTGGCTACGATTACTTGCTTAGCTTGGTAATGGCTTGAACCTGTAATGACTTCGAAAATGCCGTTCACTTTTTTAACTGATGTGACTTTTTGATTGAACTCAATTGGTATCTTAAATTGCTCGACATAGCTTTTAAGGTATTCGGCCACTTCATATTTATTAGGGTAATAGCCCTTAGGAAAGGGAAACTTCATCCCAGGAAGATGGTTGTACTCAGTAGGAGTGAATAAGGTTAACGAGTCCCATCTTTTAAGCCAAGGAGCGCCGATATGTTCATTGGCATCTAGTACTAAGTAATCTTTATTATTGTTGGATAAGTTATAAGCCATAGACAAGCCAGACTGGCCTGCGCCAATGATGATAAATTCTTTCATGGATCCCAAATGAGTACATATCGAAAATTATGCGCGCTATTGTAACAGAAGCGCTGCTTAGTCATGGGATATTACAGAAAAGGAGTTACTGGGTGGGTGTAAACCTGGTGGCTAGCACACTCTTATTACCTTGTTATCAATCTCTTATCACACCAGTTTTAGCCATAATAAAACACGGTCGTTAACCGTGTTTTATTTAGCTATCAACAAGTACTTTCAGCAAATGCCTTGAAAAAGAGCATTATTATCAAATCAGTTTAACAACGGCTATTTAAACGCTGCAATTTCTTGTTTTACAGCATCGACTACCGCATGTGGGCTACTGATGTATTTTGAATGGTCGATAAAAATTGCGTTGTCGCCTACGGTCATCACCATTGCAGGGAAGTTTTTAGTACCGATCATTTGCTGAATTTCTTCGATGCTTTCTAGCACGTACTCTGCATCCATATTCAGCTCATCTCTGAATATTTTGTTAGATGGAGACAATTTAAATTTCTCTACAATATCCATGAAATCATGCTTAGTATTTAATGGATTGCCTTCAATAAAGTGTGCTCTTTGCAGGGCATTTAGCACTGGTAGCTGTTTGTCAGCTTGCTTGCTTTGCATCCAACCCATTAAGTTGGCGGTCTTGATTGAGCTTTTAGGGCTGTTTGCATAGCGGATATAATCTCGACCAAACTTCAGTCCACTTGATCTTTCTGCCGCTTCCATTTGTTCTTCGCCCGCACTGTCTTTACCCATGTAATGGGCAGCATGTAATAGGTGTACCTGCATCTTTGGGTAGGCTTCTTGTAATGCATTTGCTATTGGCGTTGCCGCATAGCTCCAAGGACAATGTGAGTCGTAGATAAAGTAAAGCTCGGTGGTCATGGGGTTAATTCTTGATTGAGTATCGATAAAACGATCCTAAATACTTTATTAGCATTATTCAATCTTTGTCTGTTATTCGCGAGATGTTTACAGAGGAATAAAAAATGCCTGCCAGGGGGGAACTGGCAGACATAAGGCTAATCATTAGCATTAACCATTAAACTCAGTGATTGTCGTTAATCATGAATTATTGAAACGAGAGTTCCCAAGCATTGATGGTTCCTGTATCTCGTCTTGCGCTATCAACTGCTTTAAGTCTCCAATCACCGGCAGACTCAACGCCAGTCATATTGACTGTGTATGTTTTAACAATATCGTTTGCACTGCCACCAGTATTGTCATGTAATACGGCAACTTGACCAGTTGGGCTAGATAGCTCAACTTTTAAATCGCCAATGTATGTATGACTAATATTAACACTCACAGTAATTTCACCAGAATCGCCAGTACGCGCAGCAGATAATGTGCTGCTGACACCAGCGGCATTGTTATCAGGAATACTGTAACTGTTATTATTTGCATAGGTCGCAGCGCCACCAGTGCCACCGCCTGTACCACCACCAGATGCTTCAGTGTAATTAGCGACTAAACTCACGCCACTAAATGCGCTGTAACCACGTACCATCACATGGTAAATACCAGTTTGTGCCGTTGCTATCGGGCAAGATTCTGCATTACCGCCTTTCCAAGGGCGACAGTCATAACTGCTAGTGGTTGGGGCTGCGCCATATAGAACATACAAATCGGCATCGCCGCTGCCACCACTCATAGTAAAGCTTAAATCTGTTGCGCCAGCAGGCACATCAATTGAGAAGAAAAGCTCGTCGTTAGTGCCGCCACTCAAATTAGCCTTAGCAACACCATTGACCAATTCGTCATCACCAACACCTGTGCCCGGATCAGTAGGCCCAGTACAAGATGCATCTAGGTAAGTTTTGGCTGCCTGCGCATCAACTAAACCATAACCAGTTTGGTTATCGCGCCCAGCTATTGTTAAATCCTCAGCGGTTGCATTAAGTGCTGCGCGAATTTGAGCTGCATTACATTCTGGATGATGACTCCATATTAAAGTAGCTACACCCGAAACATGGGGGGTCGCCATCGAGGTGCCATTGTAATATTCGTAATCTTCATTATCGGTATTGGTTACAGTAACAGAAGAGCCGATTTGATTACGTAATGCTAGCCCCGTAGCGCGGTCAACTGACACTGATACAATAGGCGCTTCGTTATTACTGTCTACCAAGAAAGGATTTTGAAGCCCTGGTAAGTCGGTATTACTGTAGACAATCGATGCGCTTGCACCAGCTGCCTCACAAGCTTTAACAGCGTCAATATCTGGGTAGGTACTACCTTGGTTACCAACACGCTCTACTAAACAAATTTTATTGTTCATGTTGCCACAGTTAAAGCTACTACCATTGACCGAACATTCTGCTAATGCACCAGTAGCTGTGCCGATAAATGGTGTGCTGACATGGCTTGAACCTGACAACACGTAGCGATTATGGGGCACAATACCATTATCAAAATATGACTGGCCATTAATAGTGATATCCGCTAAACGGCCTTCTCCGCGGGTGACGGTTGATAGTATTGCTTCACCTGGACCTGAAATTTCCACTTGCGTTGTGTATTGTGAAAACGCTGCGTGGTCTTTATTGCTATCCACAGCGGCAACAGACATAACTGAATCGTATGATGCTGGGTAACTGAGGGTACTGTTACCATCATTACCGGCAGCGGCAATCAATAACACACCGTTATTTTCATGGGCAGCGAGGGCATTTCTTTCAGTGTTACTTGAACCCGAACCTCCTAAACTCATAGTGACGACATCGGCATTATTGTTGACACAAGTGTCCACTGCGGCGACAAGATCTGAAGAGTAGCCCCAGCCAGAAGCATTGAATACTTTAATAACATGAATATTGGCGTTTTGATTGGGCATTACACCCACAACGCCTTCGTTATTGGCGATAGCGGCGATAGTACCAGCAACATGAGTACCATGGGCATTGCCGGCACCTGGTTCATACCAGTTATTGGTACCTGAGTTATTTGTGCCTGTTACGTTGTTGGCATTCAGATCGTTGTGTCCTAAATCATAACCCGAATCAATAATACAAATGGTACGGTTGCCAGCTTGACTATCACTGACTGAAGTTGCGCCAACATAGGTCTGCCCCCAAGGCGTGGTTTCATTTAATAATCGACGTTGGACATCTTCTTCAACGTAATCAACATCAGCTCGGTATCTTAATGCTTGTAAATTTTTGCTATCGAGCTTTACGCTATAGCTATTACTGCGGCCAATACGTTTCATTTCTTTTGCTGCAACGCTATTCATTGCACGAAAATGTGAAAATACTTCATTGCTTCTTGGCTCATATTGCGCATCGTCAATCGCATCAGCAGTCGCTGTAGAAAACCCTGCTGATGCAGCATTGGCATTCTTGAATTTTACTATATAGCGTTTTGGGAGTGGGTCCTGTTGGTCTAGTTGTATTGCATTACTATGCAAGTTTGGTGTGAAAGAGGGTGCAGCGTTGATACTGTTAGAGATCGAAAGTGCCAGTACTGACACTCCTAGTACAGTTGTTACTTTGTTTTTAGTCATAACTATTTCCATGTTATTCAGAGTAAAAAATTGTTTTTTATTATTTTTACAGCGCAAAAATCTATTTTGATGCCCTGTTGTGATCAATTTATCTTTAGTTGTTACATTTGTAAAATAAATGTAAATAAATATTCTTTTGTAAATTGAGCTTGGTAAGTCACGCATTAACATGAATAAATATTCTTATAAAGGTGGCTTTGTTGCTATCTGAGGTCGCGGGTATGATTTTATATTCAGTGTGATGCGTTATTTATTTCACTGGGGCTAGGCTCAAAGCTTGGAGGGATAAAATGATAAGTGTTATTAAACTTATGATTTAACGGTATAAAAAATATTTTTTCATTTTTTAATTTATTTTTAAATTTACATTAGCGCCTATGCAGGGGCATAGCTAAGAGTGATATCGGTTTAGAAATGGATGATTGGGCAATGGTTATCATGATTTATACAACTTGGTTTGAACGGAATAACTAAAAGTGTGGTTACTGCTAGGGCATGTTGATATTTCAAGGTTGTATTGCAGCAAATTATTGCTCATTTAGAAAAATGTGGTGTCGTTAAGCTACATAAAAAGCCGATAACGTCGTAAAAATGGACAACAAACGCAGCCTTCAAGGATTGGCTAAAAACGGATTCGGCATTATTGAGGGATTTTTTGCGAATAAAGAGTGTTTAGATTGCAAGGCTGCAATTCACTCGCCGCATTTAATCCGTTTTTATCTCGAACGAAATTTAATTAGCAAAGGTCAACACGCCCTAGGTGACATAAGAGAAAAGGGTAAACAAGGGGAATCGCTGCTACAGCATAAACACTAAAAACGAGTGTCAAAGTTGGCTTATTACAACGGATTATTTCTTATTCGCAGAGTTTAATTCCTATCGTCAATTAAAATGTAAATTAAAACTGACGCTTAAGTATTCGCAGTGTTAGTCAGGCATTCATTGACGTGATAGGTTATTTAGTTGGTGTTTTAATCAATTAATATTGATTAAAAACTCGCATATTTTAACCGAATTAGGTCACAAAAGGAGTTTGTTCATGGGCTGCCCACTTGGTCATAAGTCTGCAAAGCAGACTGATAACAATAAAAATAATGAGACCAAAGCTAATTATAGAGAGCTTGAGGAAGGCATTCATCGAGATTTTAAAGATGATATGTCCTATGGCGATTACCTGAATCTTGAGAAGATTTTATCGGCGCAGCAACCACTATCTGAAGAACATGATGAAATGCTATTTATTGTTATCCACCAAGCCAGTGAGCTTTGGTTAAAACTGGCTGGACACGAGCTAACGTGTGCGATTGATAACATTAAGTCTGGCGATTTTGGTCATGCCTTTAAAGTGATTTCTCGGGTTAAACAAATTCTGAATCAACTCACTCAATCATGGAATATTCTCGCCACATTAACCCCAGTTGATTACCTTAAATTTCGTGATGCATTAGGCCACTCATCGGGTTTTCAGTCTTACGGTTATCGTAAAATTGAGTTTTTACTAGGTAATAAAAATGCTGATTTACTGGAGGTTCATAAAGCCAATCCAGCAGTTTACATCGAGTTAAATCAGCTGTTACACGCACCGAGCTTATACGATGTCAGCATTAAGGTATTACATCAGAAAGGCCTAATTGATGATGAGTCAGTGCTAGCTAGAGATGTCAGCCAACCTTATCAAAGTCATCAAGCTGTTCTACAAGCATGGATTAATGTTTACCAAGATGCAGATGAGCATTTTGAACTATACGAGTTAGCTGAAAAGCTGGTGGATATTGAAGATAGTTTTCAGCAATGGCGCTTTAAACATATGTACACAGTACAGCGAATTATTGGTAACAAAGCCGGAACTGGTGGTTCTTCAGGAGTTGAGTTCTTGAAAAAGTCATTGGATATCAGTTTTTTCCCTGAGTTGTTTGAGCTACGCACTCACTTATAGCACTGATAGGAAGTGGCCAACTTCTTCGCCCATTATTTGATTTAAGAGATTAACGTTATGACAACGCATTTAGCCGAAAACCTACAAGCTCATTATTGTGCATTTAATGTAGCTAAGCGTATTTTACTGTCTGGTCATTCACATCAAGCGTGGCCAGATGTGGCCAAACAAGGCATGTTAGAGTGCTATGACGATGCGGCAAAACACATAGATGATAAGTGGGGCATAGCATTAGCGAAAGCTGACAGCGTAAGAGATTTTTATCGCAGCTTGATGGGGGAGCCAGATGGCCAAATAGCCTTAGGCTCATCAACTCATGAACTGATTTTACGGTTTTTATCGGATCTTAACTACGTTAAAACCAAGCAAAATAGACCGTTAAAAATCGTCACCACAGATGGAGAGTTTCATTCTTTAAGACGTCAACTACAACGTTTACAAGAGCTTAATTGTACCATTGAAGTCGTGCCTGTTCATCCAAGTGAGACGTTAGCGCAAAGAGTGATTGATAAGATCGATGCTGATACCGATGCAGTGATGTTATCGGCAGTTTTCTTTAACACCAGTGAGATTTTCTATGACGTTGGTTTAGTCGCTAAAGCGGCTGAATCATTAAACGTGCCTTGCCTAGTGGATGCCTATCATGCTTTAAATGTGGTGCCATTTAATTTACAACACTGGCAGATTGAATCAGCATTTGTGGTCGGTGGTGGTTACAAATACTGCCAAGCGGGTGAAGGTAATTGCATGATGCGGATCCCTGCTAGTTATCAAGGCAGTCCAATTATTACAGGGTGGTACGCTGAGTTCGATGTGTTAGACCAAGCACCTGGTAAAGTGGGGTATGGTCTGGGGCAATCTGCTTTTGCTGGTTCGACATATGATCCTGTCAGCCATTATCGCGCCGTTGCTGTGTTTGATTTTTTTAAACAGAAGCAGTTAACTGACCAAGTTTTAAGAGAGATAAATCAAGCTCAAATTAAACGTTTATGGCAAGGTATTACAGCGATAGGTGAAGACAAGTTAGGTCTGAGATTACCGTCTCACGATGTGCAAGCCAATGGTGGATTTTTATCTTTGACTACAGATAAAGCTGGTGATTGGGTTAAACAGTTAGGCGAGAGTCACTTGCTTTGTGATAGTCGAGGTAACCAACTAAGGTTTGGCCCTGCGCCTTATGTGACAAATACACAGGTTGATCAGGCACTGAATATTATTGAAGATACTTCGAAGTTGATTCATCGCTAATCAGTATTAGTGGTATAGATAGTGATGATTGAATAAGCGAACCCTTGGGTTCGCTTTATTGTTTGACAGTGGGAGGCAAGCGGGCTTTCAGTGCGATATCTCTTGATGCGTAAGCTTGTTTAGCTTACGCCAGTTTAACTTATACCAGTTTAACTTAAGCTTGCTAACTCATGCCTTTACAGATTATGCATCAGGATCGGGCGCTCGCATGCGATCCCACCATTCACTATCAGCATCAATTTGGCCGTTCTCATCGATAGCTGGATAAGGGATTTGTTTTCTACGGCAAGCTTTGGCGTAAATAGGATGGCCTTGTTCAAACAACTTAGTTTGGCAGTATTGGTGATCAAGTTGTCTGTTGTTATACATACCGGCTTGTTCACGTTGTCTTTGTGCTTCGTACATGATTAATGCGCCAGCAACCGAAACATTCAATGATTGCACCATGCCCACCATCGGAATAATAATGTGTTGATCGGCAGCTGCAATAGCTTCAGGACTGACACCATCACGTTCATTACCGAGCACAATCACTGTGGGTTTGGTGTAATCCACTTCACGAAAATCTACCGCAGTATCAGAAAAAGTCGTCGCAAGAATTTGCATTCCCTTAGCTTTAAATTGTTCGTGAGCTTCAGTAAATGTTTGATGCTTTATAGTGTTAACCCAGCGGTGACTTCCTGATGAGGTATTACCTGATACCCATAGGGTTTCTTCAGGCATAACCGCATGAACTTGATGAATACCAACACTATCGGCAGTACGTACTGTCGCAGCAATATTATTGGTTTTATGGACTTTATCGAGACAAACCGTGAGGTCGACTTGGCGATTATCAAGCATTTCGTTGATGCGGGCTAAACGTTCTGGCGTCATGGGGTTAATTCTGCTTCTTTAAAAAATGGGTTAAATCGTTATCTGGTATTTTGCGCAGCGATTATAACGCTAAAATAGCACTAAACTCGACTAGTATGTCTGAAGAGATGGAATTGGAGTTGAGTCGCTATTTGATATTAATGATGTGTGATTTTTTAGTATTGCTAAAGGTAAAACGAGCAAGGCCAAAGGCACTTGCTCGCTGTTTTCATCAAAATCCCAAGATTGTTACTCTTTTTCGATGATCAGTTTTCTGTGTGGGAAAGGAATTTCAATACCTGCTTCATCCAGTGCTTTCTTGATTTGCTCAGGGATTGAATACAGGATGTCGAAGTAATGCTCGCCATGACAGAATGGACGGACTAAGAAGTCCACTGAGCTGTCATTTAAGGTTTCAACTTCTACAAATGGTGCCGGATCTTTCAAAATATGCGGATGAGCGGCAAGTACAGCATCAATCACTTTTCTTACTTCATCGGTGTTTTCTTTGTAAGCCACACCAAAGTGCATATCCACACCGCGAATATCATGGAATGAGTGATTGACGATTTGAGCGCCCCAAATTTGGCTGTTCGGTACAATAATATGCTGATTATCGAAAGTTCTTAAAATGGTAGTGAATAGGTCAATCTCTTGCACATTACCAAAACGATCTGCAGCACTAATAAAATCACCGACTTTATAAGGACGGAATAGCAATAGCATTACACCAGCAGCAAGGTTAGATAATGTTCCTTGTAACGCTAAACCAACCGCTAAGCCAGCAGCACCCAACAAGGCAACGATTGAAGCGGTTTGCACACCAAAGCGATTTAATACCGCAATCGCAACAAACGCGAGAATGATGTATTTAGCAACACTGCCTAAAAAACGGAATAAAGTATTGTCGAGCTTATCGTACTTTTCACCAATTTTATTAATGATTGCACTGGCTTTATTCGCGATATAAAGGCCAACGATCAGTATTAATGCGGCGAGTAGTACATTGATGCCAACATCTATAATTAATGGTAGGTATTGATTGATATCGATTTGATCTACGTAATCTTGCATTATGCCTCCTGCATATAAGGGATTCTTGCCTTAGGGCTAACAAACATTATCTCGTTAGTGACAACGATTCAGTCAATGAAAGGTAAATTCATTGGGATTGAGTGACATAAGTGTATTGTTATCGAATTTAGCTTAGCACAATCAACAACTAAGTGTGATGAAAGTCTCATTATTAATGCTAATGAAGGGCTTGTTTTACTTGAGTTATTTAGGACTTATTTGACCAGAAATTGTAAATCGACATTATTGGCAAACTAATTGATGTACTAGAAGGTTAAGATTGGCATCAGACAGAGCTAAAAGCTTATTTTACAAGTAAGTCATTGAATTATATCGGTAGGTTTTTTAGTCAGAGTTTTAGTGCTTAAGCTAAAAACTCTAACTAAAACTCTGATATTTAGCGTGGTGACTACTGCTTTGCACTTTGTTGTTTTGATTTTCTAGAAAACCGAAACAACATCGCAATCGTTGCAGAGAGCATTAAACTTAAGCTCACGACTAAAAAGGCTTTATTTAATGTTTCCTGATGATTACTAAGCATCGGGTTATTCATCACCCATTGACCTATAAATAACAGCACCGCGCTCCAGATCATTGCGCTGGTAAAACTCATCAACACTGTGCGTTTAACGCCAAGCTCTCTAATACCCATCAGCATAGGCGTTAACACTCTAACAAACGGGATAAAGCGCGAGATAAACAGGGCTAAAAAGCCGTACTTTTCTAATAAGTTAGACGCTCTTTGTAGTGTATTGTCTGGCAGACCGTTTTCAATTTTAGTCACAATGGGGTGATGAGACAGCCACCTTCCTTGAATATAGGCGATGCAAGATCCTAACCCGGCACTAAAGGTTAATAATAGAAAGGCATGCTGAAGTTCTACAACGCCTAAACCCACTAAGCTACCTACAAATAACACGAGTCCATCACCGGGAAGAGGTAAAAAGACAAAGCTAGATTCAAGAAACAAAATGAGCGCTAATATCAACATTAGGTGATAGATTGTGACTGTTTCCAATAAGACATCAAAATCTTGATGCCAAATAGAAAGCATTACATCAAACATTGTATCTCCTCTAAGCAGAGTAAAGTGTTGTTAAATTGAAAGAGCAGCAAGTCGTTATTCCGTAATTCAACGATAGATTAGCATTTCATTAAATCTAGCTTCATTAATTAATGCCCATCCTTGTACCTCAGCGTAAATATTTGTTAAATAATTTGTCTGTCGAATCTTATTTGTTTAAATTTTTGATTTATTTACAGGAGGGGTTTAACAGGAATCTTGATAATTTCTCTAAGCTGACTTACGCAAAGTATATTGTTGTTTGGTAATTTATCCTGCTGACTTTGTTGATCATCTATCTTGATGATTATATTGGCAATCTATCCCGATGGCTTTGTTAGTTGTCTCTCTAAGTGATGGCTGCATGGCATAAGTCGATAGCATGGGCACAGGCAATGAGGTTGTAACTCATATAATCAGTTGAAGAGCGTTTAATGAATTTCAATTTTCAGAACAATTAATACAAATGATGAAGTTGAAGCTTATAGCTAATGTTAAATAGGCTTAATAGCCAATGATTTAATTTTTAAAGCTTGTGGGATTAATTTTTATTAATAACTTGGGTTACTAACTTTGATTACTAACTTTGATTGATAGCGTATATAGGCATCTTTTAAATTAATTCTCTCTGAATTAGTTGCTGTTTGATTACCTTCTGTTTAATTAGTTTTTGTGTATGAATGTGTTTATATATTTATTCCTCAGTTTTTTGTTTTTTGTAATAATCTTGCTATGTCTAATTTAGTTATTTCTTGTTTATGAATACATTTGTTTTTATAAGTTTATTGTGATGTTTAACAAATTAAGTGTAAATTAATGTTGTTTTAAGTTTTACCTTGTAGGTAATAGACTTTGTACTGAAAAATAGAAGTGTAAATAAGGGTTTGATTTGATGTTTATTTGGTTTTTTAGATAAGTGTGAGCTTGCTCGATGCTGGTTGTTATTAAATTAAGGTTAGTATTAATGTTTTTTATTAATGTTGATGTCAACCTAACTATCTGTATACATGTGTTTTTTTAACTTTATGTGTTTTTTGTGGCTGGTTGTATAAATATTCCTGCTTTAGTTAGATGGATTAATGCGCTATTTCATCTAAATAAAATCAATTTAATACCCCTTAGGAGGTATGTCTTTTGTAGGTGAAAATTTGAAGTGTGACAAGTAATTAGCTTTGCTTTGGTTATGGTCACATTAATACTGTAAAGCCCTGTCGTGATTAACTTGTTGTGATATTAATTGTTTTAAATTAATTAGATTTTTTAATTTTGAAAGTTTGATTGATGTATTTGGTAAGTGAGATGAACAGATGTATTTATCAAATTATAAATAATAATAATCCCATTGAGGAATGATGATGAAATTAAGAAAAATAGCTGTCGCAGTAATGCTAACAACTGCTTTTACAGGTTACAGTGTGGCGGGCGAAGTCGATTTATATAAAAGTGAAAATTGGCAAAAAACTTTCCCTGAGCAATATAAAACTTGGGCCGAAACTGAAGAAACTACACCAGCTTCAGGTGAATTAGATGATTTATTAGCAAGCAACCCTAACTTAGTCAGCGCCTGGGCAGGTTATGGTTTCGCTAAAGACTACAATCGTGCTCGTGGTCATCACTTTGCATTAACTGATATCGTTAAAACATTACGCGTTGGTCACCCAATGGTAGGCCATGACGGTAAGATGGTTGGTGAAGCAATGGCGGCAAGCTGTTGGTCTTGTAAAACACCTGATGTCGCTCGCATGTATGACGAAGTCGGCGAAGGCAAGTTTTCAGACAATGCATGGTCAACTTGGGGCCACGAGATGTCTAACACCATCGGTTGTGCTGATTGTCATGAATTAGGCAAAGAAGAGATTCGTTTAAGTCGTCCATACACCGACCGCGCTATGAAATCGATTGGTAAAGACTTCGATAAGCAAGACGCCACAATGCAGGCCAGTCAGACGTGTGCTCAGTGTCACGTTGAATACTACTTCGACGGAACCGATGAGAAGAAAGTTAAATACCCAATGGATTACTGGGTACCTGGTGTTAATACAGACTATAAAGAGTTTGTAGGCTACAAAGGAACTGACGGTTTATATGAAGGTTTTGCTGCTGAAGCACAACTGGCTTACTTTGATAAGCGCGGCTTTAAAGATTGGACCAATGCTGTTTCTGGTGCACCAATGATTAAAGCGCAACACCCAGAGTTTGAAAACATGCTTGATCGTACTGAGCATGCAATGGATAGCCATTTAGAGTTTGGTTGTACAACTTGTCATATGCCTAAAGCTGAAAATGAAAAGGGCGGCAAGTACTCTAATCATAAAGTGACGTTTGAAGCTGAAACATTACCATCAAGCTGCCAAAGCTGTCATGAAGCAGAAGACTTCAATGAAATCCTTGATGAGCGTAAAGCTGAAATCAATAAGCTACGTTTTGAAGCTGACGGCACAGATCCACGTTTGACTGAAGTGCACTTTAAAGCGCAAGCAATCTGGTCAGCGAATGGCATCGAAGGTTTAGAAGCTGGTAAAGGCATTGCAGTGGCGAAAGGTAACTACGAAGCCGCATTGAAAACTAAATCAGTACTATCTGGCGAAATGAACAGCTTACTGACCAAAGTGAGAAATGCTCAGTGGTTCTGGGATAGTGCAACAGCATCACATGGTATCCATGCTCATAACCCTGCAGAAGCCATCCGTTTGTTAGAGAAATCTAACGATATTTTAGATGCTGCAATTACTGAAGCTGATGCATTACTGAAAAAGTACGCACCAGAATACAAGTACGATGCCACTAAATACGACACTAAAGCGAAAGTTCAGCCTCTTGTTGGTTTAGACCTTGAAGCAATGAAAGCGTCAAAAGAGCTATTCATTGAAAAGCGTGTAGAAAAAGAATGGCCAGTAGAGCTTAAGTAATTCAGTTACTGACGCTTTAATGAATCAGTGCGATTTGAATAAATAGACTCTCCACTATCACCGTTCAAATCTGTCACTGTGGCAGCAAAATGCCAGTCGATGTTCATCGACTGGCATTTTTTATAAGTAAAACCTTATTGGAGAATGTTTATTATTCGCAATGTGCATCATACGCAATGTATACCATACGCGATGTGCATAAAGATTCGCTTGGTCATTGAAGTCATTAATAGCGCTATCATCAGTGGGCTAAATCAGTAAAATAGACTTACCTCTTATCAATGCGATATCTCATTTTGAAGGTTCAACACATTACCATTGCTTTACCGTCACTTATTCACCGAATAGGACGGGACAGTGTTAATCAAGCGAAAGTCATTTGCGCTCAATATCAATGTGAACTTAAACGAGTAAGGCGCTCCAGAAACTGGACGCTTGTAGGCGATGCTATCAATGTGCAAACCATAGGAGTGTCGCTTAAAACCAATGATTCAATTACTTTTGCTTATCTGATTAAGAAAATCGATATCGGTTTAATTGGCCATGAAGATAAACTTGAAACCTTAACGCAAAAATTACAACGGCTTATTACTCAAACGCCTAATATTACCCTAGCAGAATTGATGCAATTAACCGATTGTACTGAAGTTGAAGCCCGCACAGCGCGATTTGAGACTGATATTTGGTAGATATGATGATTAAGCAGATTATTAAGTGTTGTTATATATGTACTTATACATACTTTTTGCTTTAAAATTAAACACTTATTTGAGCTTCTACTCCCATCTATTATTCCCAATAACGCCTGTTGTTAACCCCTCTGTCACTGGTTGTTTATTACGTTCATTGAATGGCATTAATTAGGCTATTTATCATCAAAGCTAAGCCTGATGCTTATTCCTTTGTGTGTCGACAATGTCTTTAGTATCACCATTATTCCCAGGTATATCGTGCATCTCTAATTTAAATCACAATAGATTTGAATCAGTTGCTCAATAGCTGTCTATACTTGCTTACGAGCCATTATTTTGCTTGGTTTTGTATTTTGAACTTAGGTATTTTGGACTTAGGTAATTTGCTTCTCTTAGGCTCATTTCTTTATTTGAAAATGAATCTTAACGATATTTACTCATCAGGTAACTTTAGGAGAGTTAGGTATGAAACAGTGGGAATTATCCCGACGGGACTTCATGAAAAAGTGCGTTATCGGTGGGGTAACTGTTTATAGTGCACCGATGTTATTGCAACAGCAAAGTGCAATGGCTAAAGGTGTTGCTTCTTCACTGGCTGAAACTTGGTATCAAGATGGCAAGCCTGCATTTCGATTTGATGCGATAGAAAAAATCACTGGCGAGAAAATTTACGGTCGTGATTATCGCGCAAAAGATATCCCGTCTTGGCCAGACACTCAGCATCATGCTTTTATTGTGCGAGCTCACATTGCCGATAAAGTGTATCAAGGCCTCGACCTCAGTGTTATTCCTAAAGATCTGATGCCTTACAAAATTATTACAGCTGAAGATTTAGAGAGTAATGATCTAAAGTTACCGTCTTTTTACGGTGATAATATGCTGCTTAAAAAAGGCAGCGCGCCTGATTATTTAGGCCATGAAGTGGCCATTTTATTATTTAATGATTTTGCTCAGTTTTTAAAAGCCAAAATGATGCTGCAATTTCATGAGCATTTTGTGCAATATGGCCCTGAAACCGTGCCTTATAATGCTGCCTCAAAACAACCTTATGCTGGCTGGCGGATTGTCCGTGAAGAGTCAGCTAAAGGATCCCAAGATGATGATATCTATAGTACATATCATTCGGGGCAATTTTTCCCTAAATATGAGGGGCAAAAATTGCTTTGGCCTAACCCAGTAAAAGGCAGTGATGATATTGGCGAGCGAGGGATGTATCTTGCGCAGACTCTTCGTCAAGAGATGACATCTAACGATGATTGGTTTGTATTAAATAAACAATACAAAACGCAATCGATTGAACCTATGATGTTAGAGCCAGAAGCCTACAACGGCTTTTTCGATAAAAAAAGCCAAACTTTACACGTGGTAATAACGACACAGTCCCCCCAAGATTTTTATCTTCAAGCTGGCAAGGTACTCAGTGAAAGCCCATTAACCCAATCGATTAAAAATCTTGTGGTTCATTCTCCTTATATTGGAGGCGGGTTTGGCGGTAAAGACCATACTATTTTTCCGTATTACGGCATGATTGCATCGATTTTTGCAGATGCTCCGGTAAGACTGGCCAATAATCGATTTGAGCAATTTCAGTCAGGACTTAAGCGCCACCCGTTCCATTTTACTAATCAGTTAGCATTTGATAAGTCGAGCCTTAAACTCAAAGGTTTAGTGGCAGACATGAACTTAGATGGTGGTGGTAGAGTTAACTTCTCCTCATCAGTTGCCATGGTGGGAGCGAGTGCTATTCAAGGCATTTATTACATTCCCAGAAATGATATTGTGGCGACCTGTTTACCATCATATTTGCCGACGGCTGGTTCAATGCGAGGTTACGGTTCTTTGCAATCAATGGCATCTATAGAAATGATGTTTAACGAAGCAGCAGATGAAATGAAAGTGGATCCTTTCAAACTTCGCCGCGTCAACGCCATGGTTAATGGTGACAAAAATACCCAAGGCTCAGTGCCTCTTGAAAATATTCGCTACCAAGAAATGCTCGATTTGGCTGAAAAACATGAAATGTGGCAAAACAGACAAGCCAATAAAACCAAGTTTGACCAAGCCAATCCAGATAAATCAATGGGCGTTGGTTTTGGTTTTGTCAGTAAAGATTACGGCACTGGCTCTAATGCTCCGTCCTCCTATGTTGGTGTAACGCCAGATGGAAAAGTGGTGGTGAAAGTGTTCTCTGTTGAAATGGGTACAGGAACTGATACTTCTCAGGCCAGCTTAATTTCAGAATACTTGGGCTCAGCAGCAGATAACCTTGATATTGCACAAATAGAAGTGTTTGATGCATTGGAGATTTTTGATGATGCTAGCCCGTATATAATGAGCCAAGAACATCAAGACAAAATGGCTAAAAATCCACGTTGGACCCCTATGGTCGTATCAGCATCATCAGCAAGCCAATCAGCTTTTTTTCAAAGTCATTCGACTAAATATGCAGCCAAAATTTTATTTGAAGAGTCATTGTTTATGGCCGCAAAAACGATATGGGAAAAGCAAGGTTATAGCGGTATCACCATTACCGATGTGAGCTGGCAAGGTGGCCAATTGCATGCTAAAGATGCTGAGCCTTTATCACTGTCTATCATATGTAAGAAAGCTCACGCCGAAGGCATGATAACGGGTGTCATGACCCATGGTTTTAATCGTTGGCAATGGGCAACAGCAAAATTTGAACTTAATCAGCAGCAAAAAGAATACCCACTAGATGCCATCGCATTGGAATACGGCATCGGCGCCAGTGACGCAGTAAAAGCTAAGCAAAATAAACAGGGCTTTGTGGTGCAAGAAAGACAAGCTGTCAATTATCCAGAAGTAAAGCTCAATAGCGCGATGGTACGTTATTACACTCCTTGTTTAACTATGGTAGAACTTGCTGTTCACAAGGTCTCTGGCGAAGTTGACATTCTTAGAACGCACACATGGATAGAACCTGGAAAAGTGCATGTACGGGAATTAGTTGAAGGACAAATTGAAGGTGGGCTTACCATGGGGATAGGCCATGTACTTCATGAAGCATTACCACAAGATAATACTGGCGCGGGTAATGGGGAGTGGAACATTGACCGTTATAAAGTCCCGTTTGCCAAAGACAATGGTGTGTGGACTCTTGACTACACGCTCCTACCGACTATTGATGGAAGTGATGAATCAAAAGGCTTAGCTGAAGTGGTGATGATCCCAATTGTTCCCGCGGTTGTTGAGGCGATTTATCAAGCCACTGAAAAACGTTTCTACCATTTACCTATTACAGCTAAAGATATTTCGGAGGCCAATGCATGAGCACGTTAAACTTAACCATCAATGGTAAGCAATATGGGCCACTTGAGATAGACCCAGGCATGCCAATGGTCAACTTTTTACATGAGTACCTTAACCTTACTGGGACTAAATTTGGCTGTGGCGAAGGTATTTGCCATGCTTGTGTGGTGATTGTAGATAATGATGATGGCACCTCAAGCACTAGGCGGACTTGTATTGCAAATGTCATGCTTTTTAATAACCTGAATATTAGAACCATTGAAGGCCATGCAACCAAAAATAACGTGGGTGAAATTATCGCCCTGCATCCTGTGCAAAATGCTTTTATCAAAAACTTTGCGTTTCAATGTGGTTGGTGCGCCCCTGGTTTTACTAATGAAACAGTGGCATTGATTGAAAAACTGAAACAAAAACCCATCGCGAAAGACCAAGTAGAACGGGTGATTGAAGATACCTTAGGAGAGCATGTCTGTCGTTGTACTGGATATGTACGTTACTTTAAAGCGGCTAAAAAACTGATTTTGGCGACCAAAGGCTTAACTATTTAACGATAATAAATGGTTACGTAATCTAAAGCGCATTCCCTGTAATGGGAATGGGCTTTTATTTAAAGTAATAATAGAAACGTTCAAGGTAGTTAACACCCAGTATAAATTCATTTTTAAAGGCTAATCGCTAAGGTCAAGGGGCATACATGTGCGCTGAAGCTGAAATAAGAGCGGTAAGGCTAGAATTCGATACTTGGTAGGTCATTATGTCCTTAGATGCTAGCTGGCCGCTCGATTCATCAGAGTTAACATAAAGTAAATTATTATACTCAAAGAGATCGCGATCATGATTGCAAATCCAGAAGCAAACATGATGCCCGCTTGCGCTGAGTTATCTTCTTTTAGTTTTATTTCAATGCTGACATGGGCGGTAGTAAAAGCCAAAATTGCGCTCACAATCAAACACCACCAAAAATTGTCACTTAAAAATGGCAGAACAAAGTAAAGCATAGGGCTTGCTAAGCTAAATGCATCAAATTTTGGATTATTGATAGCTGTAAAGAGGGCATTTAGGCCCAGCACTATCAAATAACCTATGAACATCTCCCAAAAGCTTATTGATGATTGAATAGGGCTTTGTCTTTCAGAAACAGAGGCTTCTCCAATAGGATGACTTTGGCTTGTACTTGAGTCAGATAAATGTTGTGTCACTTGGTTTATGGGCTGACTCGTATCTGGTTCGTATATAAAAAAGGCAATGAGCCCATATACAAAAAATGCTGAGACCAAATTATATACTTGCATTGAGTGCTGTTTATCATTTCCTCGAATGTGGTCTATGTATGCGTTGATGGCAATTGTCACCATTAGAATAAAGCCAAGATACAGAAATTGATCCCAGTGTGGAGCATCGAAAAAGAACACAGAAATGGGTGTTAAGCAGATGAGACTGTCAATGGTGAAGGTGTTCTTTTGGGGTTGGGTTTCGACTTGAGTATCGACTTGATCTTGATCTTGAGATTGAGTTTGAGCTTTATTTGAGCGCTGTGTGTAATATATTGAAATTATTGAGCATATTGAGACAACAACTAACCAAGTATTAAAATCCATTTTTTACTGATTCTTTATTTGCGGTAACTGTCATCTATGACTGTTACTGTTGGAAATATAAAACGAACCCAAAGGTTCGTTTCATTTCGAATAGAACTCGGCTAAATGTGTAGGAACCTAGTCCTTTGCAGCTTAGCTATTTACAATTTCACTAAAGCGTATAAGTTAAGTGCCAGTTATTTGTGAACAAATTTAATCGCTTGTTTCACGCCTTCATATAAACGCTTGAGCATTTTTTCGAATATAGTGCGGATGGTGATAAAAGTTAAATCGGTTACTACTGTGACAACTGACCCTGCAAATGCCAACATATGACCAAGTAATCCTCTTACTTCATCAGCTGCAGTTTTTGCCGCCTCTGAAATTTTAAGTAGTGTTTTTGCGATAAGGTCATATAAAGTGAGAGCCCCAGAAGCTGTGGCCTGCGCTGCTACCGCCGCATAATAACCATGTCGTTTTAACGTCGTAATCAATGCAGCACTTAAACGGTCACACCAATAATCGCTGTAACTAGCTTGATTGCGGTTTTCATAACGCAATGTCACTGGTTGCAAGAACTCATTTGCTTTAACTGATAGCTGTCCCCAGTCTTCTGTATTAGCAGTGGTCAAGTATCCAGGATTGGCCCCTGATTTGGGATCCATTCCATGTGCACTAATACGGATCCCTTGGCTATTATCAAGTCGGTACTCAGAGCCTTTAAAAGGAGCATGGATAAAAGGCCATAAAGGCACTTTAGGTACTATATCTGCGCCGTGTGTACAGCGGTGTATTTTATGAAGACGGTTAGTATTTTTTGTGGCAAAGCTGGTTTGTCCTACTCTTGGCGCTCCAAATGTATATAAATTGACGTTTGAAGCATAATTAGAGTGTGCAGCCCAGTCAGCCGTTAGAGATGCGATTGCACCACCCAGGCTATGTCCTACACAGTGAATCGCTTTGCCAGGGTTATTCTTTCGCCATTGAGTTAAAAAGGTGGCAAATTGAGGTTTTAAAGAATTAAAAGCATTATTAAAGCCTGCATGCACAATTTGACCGGCATCACTCGCAGTAAGTCCAACTTGTGCATTGGTTGCCCAATCGGCTTTTGAACTGAACTCCGTCCCTCTGACAGCGATAACCGCATCGCCTTGATATTGGCCCTTTCCGACGCCTACAGCAGCGAAACCTGAGTGACGGTTTAAAATGAATCCACCAGTTCTACCAATACCTATTTCTTTAAAAGAAAAATTATCTCTAATGTATGAAGTGCCAAAGGTACTTTCTCTAAAAAATGAAGCATCGCTTCCTGTTAAAGAATATGTACTCGAAGCAAGTTGTGAAGCTAGTTTAGGTGATAATGTTGTCATGAAAACTATCCTTGTTTTTCAGCTATTTAGTTCCTGCAAAAGGGACTACCATTTTCCGAACTTTTTGCGTTTTTCTACTTCAACCTTTTCTAATGAAGGCCAGCGACAAATGCTACCCACTTCATAACGAACCGATCCATCAGGAAAAGCTTCATCAATGATCTGATGAATTATTTCAGACTCGGTGAGTTCGCAATTCAAACTTAATAATCTTTCTTGAAAATATGATATGTGTTTTAAGCCTCTAGACTCAGTACTCCATAAATAGACACCGTCAACATCTGGAAAATTAGAATCATCAACTGTTATTCTTTGTGCGATGATTTGAGATGCTAATGGGTTATTTGGGTACTTAGTTTCCCATGTCAAATTTGGAAATCTGAATTGGCCATTTTTGTCTGTTGTTGCCTGATCTTCTATGCCTTGCTCCATAGCATTGAGGTATAAAAAACCACGTGTCAGTGTTAATCCCTCTACAGCTTCGCCATTTAGAGTTAATCGGCCAGAAACTTCAGGAAAAACTTCTACATCTACTGCTTTTTTGAATAGGCCCAACATCGATTCCTCCGATAGGCTACTGACTGTTACAATCAGTAGTAAAATCGCAATAACGCCAGTGAAAATACGAGTATTCATAGATTCGCGCTTCCTTGCTATAAATATAATAAATCACTAAATTCTATCGGCTAGATAGATTGAGATCTATTATCAAAAGTAATTATTTTTGCTCTATTTATTGGGAAGAATGGTGACTATCTTATTCTTTCGATAGTTGATGACAGTGCATGATTAGTGGATTTTTTAGTGTGATGATTAGCGGAAGGTTGACTATCCATTTGAATGGCTATTTTACATTACTAATATAGGAACACGTGTTTTGCATCACATTCAGCTTATTAAATAATGCCCCGACCTAGACTTTATCATTATCTATAGCTATCTATGTGGGATTAGCTCTATCTAAAAAACTGCATACTCTGTATACTGCCGCGCTGCTTTTAAAGCTCATTTATTCGACTATTTACCCCGAGGATTGCCGTTATCATTAGTACAAACAACATCACCATGCAGTTTGGCGCTGAGCCATTGTTTGAAAACATTTCTGCTAAATTTGGCCACGGCAACCGCTACGGTCTGATCGGCGCAAATGGTTGTGGTAAATCCACCTTCATGAAAATTCTCAGTGGTGCGTTAGCACCAAGCTCTGGCAATGTCTCAATTACACCGGGCTTAAAAGTCGGTACCTTGAGCCAAGACCAGTTTGCTTTTGAGCAATACAGTGTGGTTGATACTGTGATTATGGGCGATGCAAAACTGTGGGAAGTGAAGCAAGAGCGTGATCGTATTTACTCTCTGCCTGAAATGAGCGAAGAAGACGGCATGAAAGTGGCCGATCTTGAAAGTGAGTTTGCTGAAATGGATGGCTACAGCGCAGAATCTCGTGCTGGTGAAATTCTATTAGAAGCGGGTATTGAAGAAAGCTTTCATTTTGGCTTGATGCAACAAGTTGCACCAGGCTGGAAACTCAGGGTGTTACTGGCGCAAGCATTATTCTCAAACCCAGATATTTTGCTACTTGATGAACCGACCAACAACTTGGATATTCATACCATTTCTTGGTTAGCAGGCGAGCTTAACAAGCGTAAGTGCACCATGATTATCATTTCACATGATAGACATTTCTTGAATTCAGTTTGTACTCATATGGCTGATATCGATTATGGTGAGCTGCGTGTTTATCCGGGTAACTACGAATACTTCCTTGAAGCGTCTGGCCTTATTCAAGAGCAGCTATTGGCAGGCAATGCTAAAAAGAGTGCTGAAATGGCAGAGCTGCAAGACTTTGTTAACCGTTTTGGGGCCAATGCATCTAAAGCGAAACAAGCAAGCTCACGTGCTAAAAAACTAGATAAAATCAGTTTAGATGAAGTGAAATCGTCTAGCCGTATGACGCCATCGCTACGCTTTGATGAAAGTAAAAAAATGCATCGCCAAGCATTAGTGATTGAAGAATTAGGCCATGGCTTTGATGGTGAACCGTTATTTGCTGGTGGCGATTTAATTTTAGAAGCGGGCGCTAAGCTTGCGGTTATCGGTGAAAACGGTGTGGGTAAAACCACATTGCTGCGTTGTTTAGTCAATGAGCTAGCGAACAATCACGGCACGATTAAGTGGTCTGAAAACGCTGCAATTGGTTATTGCCCGCAAGACAGCAGCAAAGACTTTGATAATGATTTATCGCTATTTGATTGGATGTCGCAGTGGCGTACCCCTAAACATAACGACCTTATGGTACGTGGTATGTTAGGTCGTTTGTTATTTACTGAAGATGACGCCAACAAGAAAGCAAAAAATTGTTCAGGTGGTGAGAAAAACCGTCTGTTATACGGCAAGTTAATGATGCAAGACATCAATGTGTTAGTCATGGATGAACCGACTAACCACATGGACATGGAAGCCATTGAAGCGTTGAACAATGCACTTAAGTTGTTTGAAGGTACGTTAATATTCGTCAGTCATGACCGTGAGTTTGTATCATCATTGGCGACGCACATTATTGATGTAAGAGATCAACAACTCGTCAGCTTTCACGGCAGTTTTGATGAATACCTAGCTAGCCAAGCTGAAGCCGCTGCACTCGCAGGTAAATAAGCACAGCAATTTAGATTTTTCCGCTGATAATAAAATGCCGCTAACTTAATGGTTAGCGGCATTTTTTATGTCAGCTTGTTCTAGACAATTTAATTTTGATAATCAGTGGCCAATACTATTGAGGTGTTGGATTAACATCATTCGGATCTCTGTTGGGGTTTCACTATGCCAAAATCCGCCGACATACGCCCAAAGTGGGATCATAAATAACAGCATTAAGACTAGGACTGCTAAGCCTCTATATGACATTACCATTCCCCATCGAGTACTAAAATGTAGCGCCTCTTTTTTAGGACAAGCTGAGATACAGTTCATGCAGGCTTGGCACTCATCACTGCGAATGGTGGTTTGGGTATGCACGATAATATTAGCGGGACATGCGCGGGTGCACTTGTCACATTTCATGCCTTTACCTTCAATAAGGCATTGCTCAGTTGTGCGGCGAATTTTAAATGGGCTTAAAAAACTAACCAGTCCAAGCAGTGCGCCATAAGGACAGATATAACGACAGAACCCCTGTCGCTTCCAAGCCGCTATTGCCAGAATTAGGCTAAAACACATTAAGCTTATTGCAGTGGGACTTAAGAAAAAAAGCGCCATCTTAAGGTCGGCAACCTTGTGATAATAACCATCTAAGTAATGTGGAATACTGGCTAGTGGCATAGTGAACACTAACAAAACCAGTGCTGCCAATAGTAAGTACTTTATCATGCGCAGTATCCAGTCTAACCAGGCTGGTGGTGCAAGCTCCTGTTTGATAAAACGCTTTCTTAAGCTATATAAGTAATCGCCCGCTAACCCAAGCGGGCAGGCCCAGCCACAAAATGCACGTTTGCATAATAACCCTGTCAGTAACACCACAACTAGCATGACTGCAGCTGCTGGATGATTTTGATCCCACAGCCCTAGACCTAAAATGGCTTTAAGTTCAATACCGCCAGCAATAGGCAAAAAGGCATCACCAATATCAGGGCGTACTAACCAAGGGGTTATTTCAGCCTTTAACAATGCGGCATTGATGGCAAATTGAATCCCAACAAGCATCATCGACAGGGCGAGGGCATGCCTGATCATTTCTTTTAATTGATTGGCTTTATTGCCTTTAACGCGTTGACCGTTAACGACACCGCCTTGGGCAAGCGCTGGCTGAAACTTATTGAATAATGGTAGTAAGAGTAAAGATAAACCTAGGCCGACAAATAGTGGCCAATGCAAGCTGATAACTAGAGCTGCCATTAACAGTGCGCCACACAAAGCTGCGCCCCATTTTTGTTTACTCCAGTACAGTAAACTGATGCTGTATACCAAGGCCAATACCAAGGTGATTGATTCGATCGTGCTCATATGCTGATTTCTAAAAAGTGTGAATACTAATGAGAGTGCAGAGCGCTGGTGCTAGTTCGTTGGTTTGATTAAGGATGTGAATTAGCTCGAAAAAATAACCAATAAGTATGCAAAGTAATTGAGCTATATCACTAACCTTGGATTAACAATTGAAACAGTCTGGTATTTTGATTTTTATCTGTTAGGAATTCTTTTTAGCGTTGTTTATTTGAAACCTTTAATAACAAGCTTGAATGGATGCGTTAATAAGGGCATTGCTTATTAACGCATCAGAGGGCCTCGCTATATTATTAATAGCTAAAGCTAGTTAAAACTCTTCATTTGCCTCAACAATGCGCTGTAATCTTTCTTGCTCTTCCTCTTTAGCTGCATTGATTTCTTCAAGCACTGAATCCACATCAGCGATATGTTCACTTTCAGTAAATTCGCCTGTGAGTACCGACTCTGGCGTAAGTTCACCGGCTTCAAAAAGCGCCCACATTTCTTTGGCATATTGAGTCTTGGCAAGTTCCGGCGCAAATTGGCTGTAATACTGAGTCATGTTGTTCACATCTCGGGCGAACATCCATACAGCGTTGTTGTTTGCAGCGGCATCGACAGCCTGAGGTAAGTCGATAATCACAGGGCCTTTGTCATCAACTAATACATTAAATTCAGACAGATCGCCGTGGATCAACCCCGCACACAGCATCAGTTTGGCATACTCGATCATACTGGCATGATCGCGCACAGCGTCTTCATGAGAAAACACCACATCGTTTAATCTAGGAGCCACAAAACCGTCAGTGTCGGTCACCAACTCCATTAGCAACACGCCTGAAAAACAGCCGTAGGGTTCAGGTACACGAACGCCTGCTGCGGCAAGCTTAAACAGGGCATCCACTTCGGCATTTTGCCAAGCTTCTTCTTGCTGGTCACGGCCGAATTTAGAGCCTTTTTCCATGGCTCTTGCACGGCGGCTATTGCGGACCTTTCTTCCCTCTTGGTATTGAACAGCTTGTTTAAAGCTGCGCTTATCAACATCTTTGTAGACTTTTGCGCAGCGAATATCATCTCCGCAGCGCACTACATATACACTGGCTTCCTTGCCGCTCATTAATTGGCGCAGGACGTCGTCGACTAAGCCTTCTTCAACCAGAGGTTGGATTCGTTTGGGGATTTTCATTGCGCCGTTATACCGTAAATAGCGAGTAGATGGAATGCTCAATCAGTAGAATAGCCTTAAAAGGCTAACTTTGGTTGAGATGAGGCTTTTTAGGATAAACATAGGTTGATGATAGCTATGCTAGGTAGTTGCTTGCTATCATTGCTATCTTACTCAATGCTTATTAGCATTATTTAAATCGAACGATTGATAGCAAATTGGCAGTTAATAGGAGCTTTCATGATTGAATTACAGCAAAATAACCCACTACATGGTTTAAAGTCAGAAACTATGGTGTCAGAGCTAGTGGACTTTTATGATTGGAAGATTTTGTACGCAGCACTGCGTTTAGAGTGTTTTAACAATAATCCTAGCATGGAGTCATGCCTTAAGTTTTTAAAGAAAACTGAATGGGCGAGGGAACGTGTTGAAAGCTTTTACTTATATCGTTTTAAAAGTATGCCTAAAGGTAGTGCGGCTCAGTTTGAATTAAAGCCTCGCGAACGTGGTTTTGCTGACGGTATTGTGCCTCGCAAACCACAAGAATTAACCGTTGAGTTGATTGCGGAAATGCGTGAAAAAGCCACTGCTGACTATGAAGAAATGAAGCGTAATAATAATGATCGCCCTAAGCAGTACGGCAAAGATAAGCCAAGAGCACAGGATGGTTACGCGCAAAACAAACCTAAAGGCAATCGCCCTGCACCATCACAAGACCCGTCTAACCCTTGGGGTAAGTAGAGCAACCGTTGCATATCAGCTGCTAAGTAGCAGCTGATTAAAGTTAATCGTTTTATTATTAATTGAGCTAATATAATAACCAAAGTTCAATACTGAATAAGAATGAGGAATAATCAGCGATGATAAAAGCATCAACACTGATTGTAATGCTCAGGATCAGTATTTGCTGTGGTATCAGTCTTATCTTACTCGGTATTTACCTGCATAACTTTAATCATACTGTCGAGCTAATGGGCATTAAAGGCATTATCCTCAGCGCCATGTGTGTTGCCTTTGGTATGGTGTTATCACTGCCGACGAAAATGTATTTAACCTTGCTACTGGTTAATCACGAAAATCATCAGCGTGAACTTGAATCTGCAATTTCACAGCAAGATAAAACGTCCCAAGCCCAACCTAAATCATCTAAGTAAACCTTTCCCCTTTCTGGTTCGTATCAAAGATATGTTTGAATCATCTTTGGGTATATTTTGTCAGACGATCGCTCCTTATTTGTATTTACTCAAGATCTCCGCTTGCAGGATAATTTGGCGCTAAATGCGTTATTTGTCGATGTCTTAACATCAGAGTCTCAGCGGAAAACTGAATTACCCGTAGCGTTTGCTTATGTGTTCGATGAACGCTGGTTCAAATCCATTCGATACCAGCAACAATCCATGGGACAGCATAAGCTGGCATTTTTGCTGCAATCGTTAGCAGACTTGCAGCAGCAACTTGAATCATTAGGGCACACGCTGCATTTATGCATTGGCGACCCTGTTACTGTTATTAGCGATTTAGTGCAGCAAAATAGCATCAAAACCCTAGGGTACAGTAAACAAGTGGGCTGGGATGAAAGGCAAATATGGCAACAAGTCGCTAAGCGACAACCTCAATTACGGTTAATATCAGAATGGAATAATGGATTATTCAACCAACAGCAAATTACCCTTTATGTAAATGCGATGACGAGCTTCTCGCAATTTCGCCGAAAAGTTGAAAAAACAGGGCTATCAGTCGAGCAGCCTTGCAACACATTTAATGGTATTAGTACGCAGTCTATAACGTTAATAAGTGAAGCATTAACTGATTTAAGCCAATTTCAAGCAACGAAGTCGGCGTTGCTTTCTGGTGGTGAGCAAGCGGCTCAACAGCACGTATCACACTACTTTTCAAAATCTTACCCCAGCGAATATAAACAGACTCGTAATGAATTAGATGGCATTGAAAACTCGACTAAATTTAGCCCTTTCCTCGCTATGGGAAATATATCAGCACGGCAAATATGGGCGCAGCTTAAACAATATGAGCAAATTCACGGTGCTAACGATTCCACTTATTGGATAGGGTTTGAATTGCTATGGCGTGAGTATTTCCATTGGTTAGCATTGCAACACGGTAGCCAGCTTTATCGCTTTAAAGGCCAAGCGACTAAGCCGCCATTAACCAGCTTTTTTCCAGAGCGATTTAGCAAATGGTGTTTAGGTAGCACTCCTTATCCATTAGTGAATGCCTGCATGAAGCAACTGAACAGCACTGGGTATATGTCAAATCGAGGCAGGCAAATTGTGGCCAGTTGTTTAGTCAATGAACTGGGTGTTGATTGGCGTTTTGGCGCAGCCTATTTTGAGCAACAGCTGATTGATTATGATGTGGCATCCAATTGGGGAAATTGGCAATACATTGCAGGAGTTGGCGTAGATCCTCGTGGAGGGCGGCACTTCAATATCGAAAAACAGACTCAGCAATATGATCCAAACGGTGACTTTATTGCTCGTTGGTGTTCGTCATCCAATGATTGCAGCCTTGATACAACACTTCTGGATTCAGTAGATATTGATGACTGGCCTATTGATTGCGAGCTTATTGATTGCGAGCCTATTGATTCCAAGCCTATTGATTCCAAGCCTATTGATTCCAAGCCTATTGATTCCAAGCCTATTGATTCCAAGCTTATTAAACACAGGCCTATAGAAGATGTTCTAGTGGATAAAAAGTCGCATAGTAAGAGCAAGTTAAATAAGCGTGACTTTCACCATGAATAGGGCCTGTCGTGAAAATTCTGCGAGCAGAACGTCATTTGCTGATAAGACTTGCCCTGTCTGTTTGCGACCATTTAGCTGGCGTAAAAAGTGGCACAAAGACTGGGCTAATGTGAAGTATTGCTCTAAGCGATGTGCTGGTGAGCGTAACAGGAGTAAACATGATTAAAGCGAAACGTTTACGTCTTATTCTTGGCGATCAGCTTAATGCTTCACATTCTTGGTTTGCAGATAAACACCCTGACACTGTTTATCTCATCGCTGAGCTAAAGCAAGAGGCAAACTATACTCGTCATCACGGACAAAAAATCTGCGCATTTTTTGCAGCCATGGAACAATTTGCACAAGCGCTTAGGCAAGCTGGGCATCAGGTATTGCACTTGACCTTAGATGATACCGCTTTGTACTCAGATGCTTTGTATTCAGATCTTGTGGAGTTACTCAATAGGTTATTTATTCAATATGGTATCAAGCAATTTGAATATCAGTTGCCAGATGAGTATCGCTTAAGGGAGCAACTGCGTTGTTTTTGTGCAAGTCATGCAATTGAAAGTTTGGCCTATGAAAGCGAACATTTTTATCTCTCTGATGCTGAATTAAGTCATGATTTTAAAGCATCAACAAAGCATAGGATGGAGCACTTTTATCGCAAAATGAGGAAACGGTTTAACTTATTAATGGAAGGGCAGGAGCCAGCGGGAGGTAAATGGAATTTTGATGCGGATAACCGCCAAAAACTTAAATCAAATGACTTGCCTGATATTCCTGAGCCGCTTATTTTCGAGAATGATGTTAGTGCGATTATCGACAGGATAACGCGGCATAACATCAAAATAATAGGGCGGATGTCATCTCGCTTACTATGGCCTGTAACACGCCAGCAATCGATTCAATTACTAGAGCATTTTTGCCGTCATTGCTTAATTCGTTTCGGAACGTTTCAAGATGCAATGACCTCAAAAGCAGATACCTTGTTAGCACAGCGTCAATGGAGCTTATATCACAGCAGGCTATCGTTTGCGTTAAATAGCAAAATACTCAGTCCACAGCGAGTTATTGATACCGCTATTGGTTTTTATCAGCAAAGCCTGCATGGCGATAACCCCATTTCTCTCGCGCAAATTGAGGGCTTTGTTAGGCAAATTTTGGGATGGCGTGAATTTGTTCGGGGGATTTATTGGGCCAATATGCCTGTATATGGTCAACTAAATCATTTGGATGCTACACGCAATTTACCTCAATGGTTTTGGGATGCTAATACCAAAATGAACTGCCAGCATCATGCGGTCAAACAATCCCTTGATTATGCTTATGCCCATCATATTCAGCGGTTGATGGTCACGGGTAATTTTTGTCTAATTACTGGCATTAACCCTGATGAAGTCGATGATTGGTATTTAGGTATTTATATCGATGCAATCGAGTGGGTTGAAATGCCTAATACTAGAGGCATGAGCCAGTTCGCTGATGGTGGTATTGTTGGCTCAAAAGCCTATGCTGCAAGTGGTAACTACATCAATAAAATGAGTGACTATTGCTCAAGTTGCCATTACAAAGTCAATAAAATCGATACTGATGATGCATGCCCGCTAAATTCTTTATATTGGCACTTTATGGACAAACATCAACACAGTTTTAATGGTAATCCGCGAACAAGAATGGTGTATGCGAATTGGCTCAATAAGTCAGAGGCCGATAGATCGCGTATTTTACAGCATGCTGAAAAATTACTGGATAATTTAGATACTATTTGAGTTCGAAAAACACCGTTATAACAACCCTGTAATCCTGGTTGATTAGATATTCACACATAGGAATAAGATGATTTTAAAACAATTTTCAACTGCCGACTTTTCTGCATTTGAGTCGCGATACCGTGCCCATTTTATTAATAGTTTATCTGGGTTTAAAAGTGCGAACCTTGTTGGCAGCCAAGATGAAAACGGTATTACTAACCTGTCGATGGTCAGTTCTGTGTTTCATTTAGGCGCATCACCAGCGCTGATGGGGATGATTATTCGCCCAAATACAGTGCCAAGAGGCACACTTAGTAATATAAAACAGACAGGTGTTTATACGATAAATCATGTGTCTTCAGGTATTTATCAGCAAGCCCACCAAACTTCAGCACGCTATGACGTTGAGGTGTCAGAGTTTGATGAAGTAGGGTTAACACCTCAATATCTTGAAGGTGTTGCAGCGCCATTTGTTGGCGAGAGTTTGCTTAAATACGCCTTAGATGTGAGGGAAATTACCCCACTTACGATTAATAATACCGTGTTAGTTATCGGTGAAATCAAGCATGTTTTACTGCCAGAGATCATTGTTGCAGCTGATGGCTACATTGATATCGAGCAACTCGACACAGTTATTGTTTCAGGGCTCGATAGCTATCATGTCACGGAGCGTTTAAGTCGCTTAAGTTATGCTAAACCATATAAAAAGCCTATAGCATTGAATTTAAATGACGATGTGAATAATAGCCTCAATAGAGGTCGATAATTAAGTCCGTAATGAGGGGTAAACTGAAATTTAAACATCAATATTTGAGAAATGAAAATGTAGTCGACAATAAAATATTAGCATAATGCCAATATTTAAGTCATTGACATTAATGACTTTAGTTATTAAATTGTAACCTTACTAATATACATTATTAAGGATAATTGATGTATTTTTTCTACTTTAGATGTCTATTTCTTCTCTCCGTATTAGTCACTTCTTTCAATGCTCTTGCTGTCAGCGAATGGGCTAAATTCGATATCAGCAATGGGCATATCACTCTTCCAGTCACAATTAATGGTATTGAAGGCCGAGCGATATTAGACAGTGGCGCTCAGGTTAATGCGATTAACTTAAGCTTTATCAATAAACACGGTTTTGAGTTTGATAAAGGTCGGAAAATCAATGTCAAGGGAGTCTACGGAACAGAAACCCGAAGACTTTTCAATAATGTTGAAGTGAACCTTTTTGGGGCGGACATAGAGTTAGACGAACTCGCAGGGCTTCGTCTTGGCCATCATGAAGTGCAAATTTTATTAGGCGCAGGTTTATTAGAAAAATTTATCTTTCAAATCGATTACCCCAATAGTCGTCTTAGAATATTTGAAAGAGGCTCTGTCGATTTGGCTAGCCTTGGTAATATTCCCATGCAAATAGATAGAGCAAAAGGCCAACCAATTGTGAAGGTGTCTCTCAATGGTCAACAGGACTCATGGTTAGTGTTAGATACAGGAAACAGTGGTGGCTTGTTTCTTAAGCGCAGTATCGCGACCAAATTTGACTGGCTAGAAGAGTTTGGCTCGCAATCGGGGGTAACTATAGGTGCGAATCAGTTGGGCGTTGTTGATAATTTTCAATTACCAGAAGTAAAGTTTGGACCTTATACTCTTGAAAGTGTGAGAGTTACTGTACCTGCAGAAGGGCAGAAAGAGTCGGTGTCAGGACGAGGTGATGTGAGTTTTTCCAAAATTAAAGGAAAAAATATCAAAGGGCTTTTGGGTTATGATGTACTCAAGCATTTTGTATTAACCATTGATTACAAAGCTGGAAATATGCACATAGGTGTTCCTGAAGATTCTTGATTATTACAATTTCTACTTCAATTTGGGGCGCTCAATAATCAATTTATAGAGCGTCGATAAATTGCTAATCATCAATTATTGGTTAACTACTGGAATATGTTTATCAAATATTCAGTTTTATTTTGTCAGTATAAAGATGCTAACTCCTATAATTCCGCATTATTTGTAATTAACCCAAGACTAATGCGCTAAAAACACCGATAATTCACCCTAATTCGATAGATAAGCGCGATCGTTAGCGCTGTTTTAACTATATTTTGCTAGTCAGTTGTGGGTGTATTCAATGGAAATCAAAGTTAACTTTCTCGATAACTTAAGGCTTGAAGCCAAGTTTGACGATTTTACGGTCACGGCCGATCAGCCGATTCGCTATAAAGGTGATGGCACTGCGCCAAGTCCGTTTGATTATTTCCTTGCATCATCTGCGCTGTGTGCGGCGTACTTTATCAAGGTGTATTGTAAGGCGCGTGATATTTCTACTGACAATATTCGCTTGTCGCAAAATAATATTGTCGACCCTGAAGATCGTTATAACCAGATCTTTCAAATTCAGGTTGAACTGCCTGATGATATTTCTGAAAAAGATCGCACCGGGATCTTGCGCTCAATTGATCGTTGTACAGTGAAGAAAGTTGTACAAACCAGTCCAGAATTTAAAGTTGAAACCGTTGAAAACCTCGATGCAGATGCCAATGCAATGCTAATGGGTCAACCTGACGGTGACGAAAGCACCTTCATTCTAGGTAAAGATTTACCCCTAGAAGAAACCATTAAAAACATGACGGGCATGCTAGCCGACCTTGGGATGAAAATTGAAATCTCATCTTGGCGTAACATAGTGCCAAACGTGTGGTCATTACATATCCGTGATGCTGCATCGCCAATGTGTTTCACCAATGGTAAAGGCGCAACCAAAGAAAGTGCATTATGTTCAGCGTTAGGCGAATTTATTGAACGCTTAAATTGTAACTTCTTCTATAACGATCAGTTCTTTGGCAATGAGATCGCTAATAGCGAATTCGTACATTACCCAAATGAAAAGTGGTTTGAGCTTGAAGAAGATGATGCGCTGCCTAAGGGGATTTTGGATGAGTACACGCTAGATATCTACAACCCAGATGAAGAGCTACATGGCTCGCATTTGATTGATACTAACTCAGGTAATATTGAGCGTGGTATCTGCACGATTCCTTATACTCGTCACTCTGATGGCGAAACGGTGTATTTCCCGTCAAACTTAATTGAAAACCTATTCTTAAGTAACGGCATGAGTGCGGGTAATAACCTGCAAGAAGCCCAAGTTCAGTGTTTATCAGAAATCTTTGAACGCGCAGTTAAGCGTCAAATCATTGAGCAAGAAATAGTCCTGCCAGATGTGCCAATGTCAGTGCTTGAGAAATACCCAAGTATTCTTGCGGGTATTAAAGGCTTAGAAGATCAAGGCTTCCCAGTTGTTGTTAAAGACGCCTCACTGGGTGGTGAATTCCCAGTCATGTGTGTCACCTTAATGAACCCGAAAACTGGCGGTGTATTTGCTTCATTCGGCGCGCATCCAAGCTTTGAAGTCGCATTAGAACGAAGCCTTACTGAGTTACTACAAGGTCGCAGTTTTGAAGGGTTAAACGATGTCCCTAAGCCTACGTTTAACAGCATGGCTGTTAGTGAACCAGAAAACTTTGTTGAGCACTTTATTGATTCAACGGGTGTTATTTCATGGCGTTTCTTTAGCAGTAATCACGACTACGAATTTTGCGAGTGGGATTTCTCTGGCACCTCAGAGGAAGAAGCCAACGGCTTGTTTGGCATTTTAGAAGCGTTAGGCAAAGAAGTGTATACCGCTGAATTTGATCAATTAGGCGCATCAGCATGTCGTATGTTGGTACCTGATTTTTCTGAAGTGTACCCAGTAGAAGACTTAATCTGGGATAACACCAATAAAGCGTTGGATTACCGCGAAGATATTTTAAATCTGCACTCATTATCAGATGAAGAATTAGTGGATTTAGTGAATCGTTTAGATGAAAGTCAGCAAGATAACTACACTGACATTCGCACCATGATTGGCATTGTATTTGATGAAAATACCGTGTGGGGACAGCTGACTATTATGGAGCTGAAAATCCTTATTTACCTAGCATTGGGTGCCCATGAAGAAGCCAGCGAATTGGTCGGTGACTTCTTACAGTTTAACGATAACACGGTTGAACGTGGCTTGTTCTATCAAGCGGTAAACGCCGTACTTGAAATTGAACTAGAAGAAGATCTTGAGCTTGAGCATTACCTACATAGCTTTAACCGTATGTTCGGGGAAGAAGTGATGGAAAATGTTGTCGGCAGTGTAAACGGTAGCGTGCGTTTTTATGGTTTAACTAAAACCAGCATGAACCTTGAAGGGATTGAGCCGCATTTACGTCTGATTGAAAGCTATAAAAAGCTGCATCAAGCGCGTAAGTTGGCTGCTAAGTAATCTACATTCAGCCAATGTATTAACGATAAAAGCGAACCTCAAGGTTCGCTTTTTTATTTGCTGCATTATAAGTGGTTGAACATGTATCAGTGTTTGTAAAAATATGAAATCGGCTTTTGTCATAATACTGATGCGAGCTTTGGATTATAATAGGCCCATTCGTTTGCCCTTCATCATTTAGGAATATGTTTATGTCTTCACACCCATTTGACGCCTTAACCTTAGACAATGGCGCACAACTGATTTTTACCCCTTGCCCTGGTACTAAAGAGGCCTCTTTGGTCGATTCTGTCGTCACATTAAAGCAAGCTGGAACTCAGATGCTATTAACGTCAATGTTTGATAGAGAAATGGCAGCGAACAATGCAGAAGCTTTGCCAAGCATATGCGTTGAGAATGATATTCGCTGGATTCAATTACCGATATTGGATGATGCAGCGCCTAATGAAGTATTTGAAGCAGCGTGGCAAACGCACAAAGATGAAATACTTGAGCTAGTCTCGCAAAAAGGCACCATTGCTGTTCACTGTAAAGGCGGCACTGGGCGTACAGGTTTAGTGATCGGTTTAATCATGTTGGCACATGGCATACCAGCCGATAAGGTGATTGCAGAAGTGCAAAACATTCGCCCTAAAGCGCTTAAAAACCCTGTGCAAGTGGCTTACTTTAACCGTTACACGTAAAGCCAACATTGAAGCGTTTAGTGATTGAATTAATCACTTGATAGATTAGTTTTTTAGACTTTTTCAGAGATTTGTCTAAAGGTTTTACTAGAGATTTTACTAAAAATTTTATTAGATTATCTTGCAAAGCTTTTTCAAATAGCCAAAAGTCAGAATGGACTTGTTCTGACCTTTGGATTGTATAAATTACCCACTGATGCGCGGTAAATATCCATTTTAAAGCCGTAATGCTGGATTAACTAACAATCATTGTTTAGTTAAAAATCTGCTGACCGACCATCGCAATTTCCTACCAGTGAGCTGTTTTTATCAGAGAACACTGGTAGGTTGATTAGTGCTAGATTTGGAAGAGCCGGCAGGGGGCATTTTTAAAAGACTTTAATTAGACGTCAGCTGTTTCAATGTTTTCAATGATCTTTGATTTGTTGTCATCTTCTGGATTAATTTTGAAGCTTTTATAAAGTGAAACAAGGATAAGTGTTGAAAAGACGATCATCACAAGCAACTTAACGACTGCAATGTTTGCAAACATTCCCCATGTTTCTAGCACATCACTTGAAAGAGTTACGACTAAACTGATTAAGCTAGTTAGTAAAAAGTATCCCTACACGACACCACAGATGTAATAACCTTTCTCCATTCCTTTATAAAGCATAATGCCACCAATTATTCCGCCAATGCCTCTTACTATCACTGTGAGCAGAATGTTAATAGTTACTAAATTCAATGAAAGTCCTCCCCAAACGCCTGTGGTAGATTCTCGAACATCAGGTATGCTTAATATCGCTACAATAGCCAATAAAGCAGGTAGCCCGAATAAGACAGTAATAATTCCAAGTCCTTTTTTTGGTTGTTTCATCTATATTTCCTTTTAGAATGATACAGCCCCTTATGGAGCCATTTGTTGCTTGCTGAAATCTGTAGGTAGCTAAATGTAGCTAAGCTTTTAAAAATTCATTTCAAACGCTTTGATTTGGTTTTGGTGAACATTGCTGCCACAAGCGCTTTGTTCCCAACAGATAGTATGTGCCATAGATACAGCAAACTATGGAACTAACTAGCCAGAAAGTGATGGAGTTTTGATGTACAACAGGATCAGAAGTAAAGAAGGGGACGATTAATCCAGCCACGCCACGAATTAAGTAGACTGCGGTAATTAATATTAAGCATGTTTTTAATAAGGGCAGTTTCCACATTAAGCCTGCACCAGAGAATGCATAAAGCCCCCATACACTAAGAATGGCAGAAATAACCAATGTGACTATCGTTGGATATGAATCACCTGCAGCTGCCATTTGTGCCATTCTTTCACCAGCACCAAAAAAGCGATACCAGTCTGGCCCGCCAAAGATACAGCTAATGTGAAGTAAAGCCGCTAAGAAACTTAAGCAACCTGCAATGATAAGTAGATTATTTTTATGCATGCTAATCCTTTAGGTACATAAGTTGTCGTTAACAGAAACTATCGACAGTATTTTTCTTATTAGAAGTGATTGTTAAATGTGCTTTATTAAGCACAGCCCAAAGTTGCACAACATTTTTTGGCATTGCTTTATATACATTTCAGAATGCATTTCAGCAGAAATATAAGCAAATTGGTCATTATTACCATCAATGTGTTTAATTGCATTCTTTGAATAATTAAATTTTTTTAAAGCGACTTTAGGCTTAGAAAAAAACTTAGGGTTTGAATCATGGAAGTCTTTAAGCATTAACTTCAAATTTCCATGAGAACTTTCAAGGTTATTAATTTCACATAATCCTGACAGTAATTCTGATGCTGTGGCAGATAAGTGTAAGCTTGAATGAAAACGCTTAGCTTTGTATAGGTCAATTGCATCTTCAAGCATATCCATTGCAATGTCACCTTTATGGATTTTCATATAGTTAATGTGGTCCAGTGAGATATAACATCTGTTTTGTTTGCATGCATATAAAGCTGAGCAATGCGCATGTGCATTTAATAAACCTATTATTTAAGCTTTATACAGCAAAGCTATTGATTAATAAGCACTCTATCAGAGTCATGTTGAATAAACGAGATTAATAGGAAGTGATTTCCCAAACTTAGTTTGAATTAAGGTCATGGCGCTTCGTCCCCATGTTTTGCAAAGAGTGACGAAAGGGAAACAACAGCATTTCTCTTCTCGCTGATTCATATATAAAGCGTCTTGCTGCCCCCCAACGAAATCGCTCTAACTCTTATAGGTGAGCAAGCTTCATACTTATTCGAAAATAGTTAACGCTTTATGTAGACCATTACACTGCTAGTTCCTTTATCTAGATTCCAGCTAGCTTTCTTATGGAAGGGAAGCCCCATCGACAGCGTTAGAGGGCTATAAAACCAAACTTGTAGCTTACCGATGCAGATTAAAAATGCAGCTAGATGCTCAATATCAGTGCCGTTGAAAACTTTTCGCAGATTGACTTTAATTTTATGTATAACAAAAAATTATGATTTTAAGAATTTTTAATGATTATATTTTTATAATACTAAGTCGTAAAATAGCTTTATTCGCTAGTGATAACAGCACATTTATTTGCACATGCTTAAGGGTATTTTATGAAATTTCTACACACGATGATCAGAGTTGCTGATCTTGATACATCAATAGAATTTTACACTCATGTATTGGGTATGAAGGTGTTAGAGCGTCATGAAAATACTGATTATCGCTATACCTTAGTGTTTGTTGGTTATGAGCAAGGCGGCACGACTATCGAATTGACCCATAATTGGGATACCAATGAATATGAAATGGGTAACGCTTTTGGTCATTTAGCCTTAGGTGTTGACGATATTTATGCGGCGTGTGACAAGATTAAAGCATTAGGCGGAAACATCACTCGCGAGCCAGGCCCTGTTAAAGGCGGCGAAACTCACATTGCTTTTATTACTGATCCAGATAACTACCAGATTGAACTGATTCAATTAGATTAAGTTTTCCTTGGCATATTGCCGATTGATTTACCATTTTCGTTATAAGGAAAGACCATGAAAGATGCATTATTTCAAACTATTCAATTAGGTGAACACGCCCTAAAAAACCGTATTGTTATGCCACCAATGACACGCTCTCGTGCAACACAGCCTGGTAATTCTGCAAACGATATGATGGCTGAGTACTATGGTCAGCGCGCACAAGCAGGTCTAATTGTGGCTGAAGGCACCCAAATTTCTGCAATGGGTCAAGGCTATGCTTGGACACCAGGCATTTACTCGCCTGAGCAAATTGCGGGTTGGAAGAAAACCACTGAAGCCGTGCATGCTAATGGTGGAGTTGTCTTTGCCCAGCTTTGGCACGTAGGTCGCGTTACCCATCCAGCAAACATTGGCGGTGAACAGCCAATTTCATCATCAGCGATGAAAGCTGAAAATGTAAAAGTATTCATTGATGACGGCAGCAATGCACCGGGTTTTGTGGATGTGGTTGAGCCACGTGCTATGACCAAAGCTGATATCGAACAAGTGATTGGCGAGTATCGTCAGGCTGCATTAAATGCCATTGAAGCTGGCTTTGATGGCATCGAGTTACATGCGGCAAATGGTTATTTGATCAATCAGTTCATTGATTCAGAAGCGAACGATCGCACTGATGAATATGGTGGCTCAATCGAAAACCGTCTGCGCTTTTTAAGTGAAGTCGTCACGGCGATGGTTGATGCCATTGGTGCTGATAAAGTGGGTGTGCGTTTAGCGCCATTTACCTCACTTAACGGCACTGTTGATGCAACGCCTGTTGAAACCTATACCGCTGCTGCAGCAATGCTTAATGGCCATAACATTGTTTATTTACACATCGCAGAAGTAGATTGGGATGATGCGCCTGAAACCCCACTTGAATTCAGACAAGCCGTACGTGAAGCTTACAAAGGCGTGTTAATTTACGCAGGTAAGTATGACGCAGCAAAGGGCGGACAAGCGATTAACGATGGCTTAGCTGACATGATTGGTTTTGGTCGTCCGTTTGTATCAAACCCTGACCTACCGAACCGCATCAAAAATGGTTACCCGTTAGTTGCCCATGATCCAGCTACCTTATTCGGCGGAGATGAAAAAGGCTTAACTGATTACCCAGAGTATAGTGAGCAGTAAACTAGCTCATGGCTAAAAAGATTGGCTAAAAAGATTGGCTAGTTGAATCCGCTGCGATCAACTAGAATAGAGATTAATAGCAACCTCGCTAACGCTTGGTTGCTATTTTTTTGGTATTTTAATTATTTAAATCCATCGTGATAAATCTCGTTGATTTCACAGTTTACAAAAACGATGTTCGTGACTTTATCGATAATCGTTTATAACAGCGTCACTTCTTTTCATATTCATCAATTCCACTTTAGAGGCCATACATGCGCGGATCCTTGTTTTTATTCATCGCCACTTTGTTGGCTGCACTTGGCTGGATTGCCTCGAAAGTCGTGGTAATGGATATGCCAGGCGAGACCTTTATTGCCAGTCGCTTCATGCTAGCAAGTCTAGTGTTACTGCCATTTTGCTATAAAAGCTTATGGCGTTTGCGGGCGAAACAAATTCTGCTTGCTTGTGGCGTGGGGATCTTTCTAGGTCTGGCACTATTGGTATGGGTACATGCGGTGTCAGTGACCCAAAGCTTGTCGGAAGGGGCATTCATCATGAGCCTAGCCATGATCATTGCACCGATGACAGCCTGGATTTTATTTAAGATTAAACCTAACAAAGCTTTTTGGTATGCCTTACCCATGAGTATTGCTGGGATGATGCTCATGACATTAACCAATGGCTGGCAAGTGGATGAATCTCAATGGTTCTTTTTATTCGCTTCAGCGTTATTGTCAGTTCATTTTGTATTAAATAAGAAGATCAGCAATCGTATTAAACCGTTAGATTCAATCTGCTTACAGCTGTTTATGGTAGGTTTAGTCGGCGGTATTTATGTTGCGTTCACGCAGCAAGCACCGTTTGAAGTCAGCAGTAACTTGGCGATATGGTTTGTGTTATCTACAGTGTTTGCGACATCACTGCGTTACTTATTACAGACCATAGGTCAGTATTCTGTGAACATGGAAACCGCCGCGCTGATTATGGTTTTAGAGCCGATTTGGACCTTAATGTTGAGTATCTTGATGTTAGGTGAAAGCGTAGAAATGCAAAAGCTAGCGGGTGGCGTGGTGATCTTCTTGTCATTGATTATGTATATTAAATTATCAAAGCATTCACTTAAGTCTACAAATAAACAGAAAGCTGATTAAGCAGAACGCTGCACCCAATCACCCAATCACCCAATCACCCAATCAGCCAATGGTAAATGGTAGATGGTTATAGTCGGCGAAGTTATTTGAATCAAAGCACAGTTAAAAGGTGTTGATTAAAGTCATTAATCAACACCTTTTGGATTTAATTACAGCTCCGACTCACCATCCATTTTCTTGAATAACCAATCCGGTAGCTTATGCCAACTACCATAGTTTGGGTTTGACTTTAGTACTTCTTGTTGCGACTGCCATTCAATCTCGCCTTCAGCGTTTTTACTCACTTGCCAATACAGAGATGATTGCTGGGCAAATAGGTAATGATGCAACTTCTCAGCAAAGGCTGCACTGTGAACAAATAACCCAAACTCCACATTGATAAAGTCTGAGCGCGGATCAAAGTTAGACGAACCGACATAAGACACGCGGCTATCTAAAATGATGGTTTTATTGTGGTAATAAGTATCGCCATGATAAAAGTGGTCATCATTTTTAGCCGTGTCTTTATATTCGAAAATATCGACGCCCATATCCAGTAAGGTTTTACGGTGTTCTTCGTAGTAGGCGGGTATAAATAACGAGTCGTTCGATGCCGATGAGTTTGTGACTAGCTGTACTTTTGCACCTTGCTTTGTAAGCTTTGATACCACCGAAAAATCACCGTCGGTTGGCACAATATATGGGGTTGAAATAACCGCCTCTTTGGCATTAGCCAATTCATCCTGGATTGCAATTTCAGCACGTTGTCTAAAGTAAGGTAAACGGTTTTCCATTTTATTTAGCGAATCAAACACTGGGGAAACGGTGACATCAATCCACTGCGCTGCTGGCATTGTGTTGATGGTGTGCTCAATATCGGCAATAATTTCAGCATGCTTTTTTGTTGCCTTATTGAAGGCTTTTTTAAAATAGCGGGTATCGTTAATGTCTTTTTTAACATGAATCAGCTCGGCAATAGGCACTAAGTGTTCACTGTGCCACTGACGCTCATAATTGGTCGCGAAAGGCGCGATGACGTCACCTGAAAATAAAACATCTAGGTCGTAAAAGTTGGCCGCTTTACTGTAACCGAAATATTCGTCACCGATATTTCTACCACCTAAAATCATGTACTGATGATCAATGTTAAAGTATTTTTCGTGCAGGCGATTATCTAGCTTCTGCTGATGAATTTGAAAATCAAAAGCCCGTCCAGCCCAACCCATTTTGCGCGAATTAAAAGGGTTAAATATTCTGATTTGTACATTAGGGTGTTTATCAATATCAGCTAACCATTTGTCATTAAACACTAATAAGTCATCTAAGGTTAACCTAACTTTGACGCCGCGATCGGCAGCCTTGCTAATTTCATTTAGCAGGCTTAGTCCTAAGGTATCGCCATTCCATGAAAAGTAGGTCATGTCGATGCTACTTTTGGCTTGCCTGACTAACTCAATACGGTGTGCAAATGCTTCATTGGCTCTAGGGATGATATAAGCTTTAGCTTGATAATCACGCTTTTGAAAGTTGGCCTCAAAATCGTCTGGTACGCTTGGGTTCGGGGTGGCGCAGCCGCTTAACAGCAAGATGCCACATAGCAAAGCCCAAATGGAATTGTGCTGGTTAAGTTTGAATAATGTCATTGAAAATATTTTACCTTAGCAAGAAAAAGTCATAGAAAAGGCCAGCGAACTGGCCTTATTAACATGTCATTAGTGTGTTGTGCTAGACACCTGGTTAATGCTTACATGTAACCTAATATTAGATTTAGGTTTTCTAGTCCTTGTAGGCGACCGCCGCGTAATTCTGGGTCGACGCCTGGTTGTTTGCTATCCCAATCTTGGGTGAAGGTTTCAACGCCATCTTCATCAAACACAAGTACGCTGTCACTGTTGTATTGGTAGTCGTTAAACAGCTCATCGCTGAACCATAGACGAGACATTCTATCCATCAATGCTTGGTCTTTAGTGCTTACTTTTACTGAAGAACCATCCAGTTTTAACGGTTTGTTAAACACAAATGGCAGTTCTGATGCATTACAAGCACCGCTAATACAGCTTACAGTCTTAAGTACATCGCCAATATCCACAGCGCCTTCTTGTCCATCGGTATTGTAAGTCCATACGTTAAAGCTTGCGTGATAACCAAATTGGTAAAAGGTCGCTTCTACATTATCCTCTTGGCTGTCGCGAGCCTGTTTACGTGCAGGTCCTGCAAATAACACGTCATTCAACATCATTTTAAACTGCTTCATGTTGGCTAACGCGCCTGACACTTCACCTTCTTTGTTTGGGTAAAAATCAGTTAAGCCTAATAAGCCATTCGTGGTGTCACCATTACCTAAACCAAAGTAAAACTTGGTAATCGCCTCGTATGCAGAGCTTGGTAAAATATCGCCAAGTTCGACTTGCGCTTTAATATCATCAGCAGTTAGTTGGGCTATTTCTTGCTCTACTAATGCCATGTTATTTTTGTCTGCAAGCCACTCAATCATGTTTTGGTTAACATCGCCTTGCTCGATTAAATCTTGGTCATCTTCAGTCATTAAGTTAATAATGGTTGGAATTAAAAACGTTAAGCTTGGCAGCATAGCGGTGCTGCTAGCTTCGTCAGTGTTTGACCCCACAACCGTTGGCACAGTGAAGTGATCAAGTGCTGGCTGAGTTCTTAAGTGATAACCTTTAATGGTTGAACCAAAAATCGGTTTTTTATATTCAATGTAAGGCGCGAAAGGCATTAAGTTTGCCAATGGCGTCGTTTCATTTGAAACCTTACTGGTTAAACAAATACCACTGCCAACTAAGTTGTCTAAGTCAACACAAGATAATCCAGTCCAGTCGCCAATGCGCGAAAGCGCTGATGATGCTTTTCTTTGTACTTCTAACAATTGATCAAGTGGCAAATCTTTTAAATCAACTTGGTCAAGCTCAGGCATTTCGGCCTGATAATCTGCTATTTTATCGGCAAAATCTTCTGCTTGGTCGTAACTACGATAATCGAAACCTGCTGGATTACTTTGCATAATCGCGCGAGTAAAGTACTCACCTGACATCGGCTCTTCGGTGTCAGTTTGCTGTAAAATACCGACAGACATAGCGCCAGCGCCTTGACCCATTAAGGTGACATTTTCAATATCACCGCCGAATTCTGCGATGTTTTGGTTAATCCACTTAAGGGCTGTTTTTTGGTCGCCAAGGCCATAGTTGCCGCCCTGCGAATCTTTCAGCCAGTGGCTGCCTAACATGCCTAAACGATAGTTAAGGGTAATGGCAATAAATGGGTTACCTTCAGCTGTACCTTGAGCGACAACGGTATCGCCATGAATAAGCGGTTCAGAACCTGCACCAGACTCGAAATCGCCACCATGAATAAATACATAAACAGGTAATGATGTCTCTTCTGCGACATCTGCAGGACGCCAAATATTAAGGCTTAAACAATCTTCAGATTGCAGTTCCTGTGTGGTTTTAAGCTGGGGACAAGCAAAACCAAACTCTGTGGCATTAACTTCAGTTGTCATGTCGCTTACGCCGCTGTGAACAAATCGTTCTGCTGTTGCGTAAGTAATGCCTTTAAAGCTTTCAATGCTGGCTAAAGACTCTTCGCCGTCACTTGAAGTGACTACGTGAGATTCTTTTGTTGCTGTAATAATGCTGTTACCGATTTCAAGGCTGACTTCTTCAGGTGGTAACGGCTGAAGTTGTGGTGGTGGAGTCGGTGTTGTTTCTGGCGTCTCATCACTATCACTACCGCAAGCGGCTAAAGTCAGTGTAATGGTAACGGCTAGTAGTGTTTTATTGAACAAAGTCATCGTTGTATCCTGTAATACTCTAGCTGTTATAAGCTAGGCTGTTGACGTAGCCAGCAGTTCGCCAAGTTAGGCTTACTGATTATTGTTAAGGTCTGTTGGCTGCGCTGTCAGTGAATGTGGGTGTATAATAATTGCTCAAGCTATCTATCTGTAATCGCATATGTAGGATGGAGTCCTCATTGAGTTTTCAGCCTACATAGCCATAGTCAGTGATATTGAGCTAGCCTTTAGTTGGCTAGCTCGTCATGTGCTTTGTCGAACAATTAATATTTAGAAGTGGTAGCCAAAGTTAACCGTAAATGAGTTACGTGTTTCGCCTTTGTTGTAAAGCACACTCAGGTTGTAGTTTTTGCCAAATTGCTTGTTAAATCCGATTAAGTAAGCCCATTTGTTTAGGTCTACGCCGACGTTATAGAAAAATTCTTCTCCGCCTAGTTCAACACCAGCAATCGTGCCTTCCATATTCGGATTTAAGTCTTGATACTCAGCACCAACAAAAATTTGTGCACGGTAATCAGCTAATTGGTAACCCAACATAGGTTGAATCGTTAAGATACCGTCGCTCCATTTATCACTACCTTCCATTTTTGTTTTGGTGTAAGTGGTTGTTACTGAGGCAAAAAGCTGTTTGTAGCCAACTGATAAAGTCGTACCGATACCGGCTAAGTCATAATGTAAATCAAGTGGCACTGATAATGTGCCCGAGTTACATAATGCAGATAGCTCATCACATAGTGCGTTACCTAATCCTGGTAGTTTGTTATTCAGTGCATCTTGTAGTTGGCGACCAATTTCACCGGTGTACTCCGCATCAACCTGGGCATCAACATTCAGTTTTCCGTAGTACCCAAACACATTCCAAAATGGCAGGATGTTCATTTCACCGCGTAAAGTTAATGTTTCAGCATTCACTTGGGCTACCGATTTATAGGGATCGAATAGCTCATTTAACTTAATGCCCATAATGTCAAAGTCAGTAAAGCCAAAGTTCATATCTTGGTTGCGGTACGCCATAGAGATACCAAACGGTAAAGGCACATCAATGCCTTGCTGGCGAACCATGTCACTCATTAAAGGAAAGACTCTGTCTAACTTTACGCTTTCCTCTTTGTATCTCGGATCAGATACCTGTGATAAACGTGCTTCGTTTAGCACTTTAGAGTGTGTTTCATCATCGTAAAAAACCACAGGTTCAACCAAGGTAGTAACACTCACAGGTTGGGCTTTTTTATTCATGCCAATAGCTTGGATGTGCTTTTGCTTAATTCTGACGCCTTCATCGTGAACCTCAAAATCAACCACTTGTTGATAGTCATTAATTCGAAAATTTTGGTATGCAAAATCACGAGTATTTTTAATAACCATACGCACTGGTTGATTGTTTTCCGCAATGATTTTAACTCGCATAAAACGGAAATAAGCGATGTCTTGTGGTAAGCCAAATTTTGAATAGTTAAATGCAATTTCTACCTGACCATTACCCAGCTCAGTTGCAGTAACAGAGTTTGGATCGTAGCTTTGGGCATATTTACGTAAGCGATACTCAATTTTGGTGTTGGCTTCAATTTCATTGATGATGTCTTCATTTTCATCAACCTTGGATGGATCGTATTTAATCCTAAGGTCAATGTTGCCTTTCTCATCAGTATTTTGAACCAAGAAGACTTCTGAACGACGCTCTTGGTCACCCACTTTAGTTGTGCGGCTTACATGCTCGACCAAGTGCTCACCTTGCGCTAATGAGCTTAAGCCAAGCTTAGGTAGATCATCAGCAATACCGTACTTTGCAAAAATAGCTCTGCCAGTCAAAATTTGTTCTTGCTGTTTAACGACTTCGATTTGCGTATCTTCAGCAAATGCATGCACTGGATAATTGAGTGCCAACAAGCCTATACCAAGGGTTAATACTTGCATTGGGAATGATGTCATCCAGTTCTTTGTAAAGCTCATGTCTAATACTCCTATTGAACCGCAAAACTATGCGTATTCAATCGTTATTGATATCAACTAACGAACCTTGGTCAGTTGTGAACCCCATACAATTTCTGCTTAAAGTGGCGCATCTTTATGTGCTGCTCATCTTGTTACATTGTTGAAATTGCATCGGTCTTAATGTGTTGGCGAGCATTCTAGGGGGAGACATTAATTTAAGTTAATCGCGTTTGTAGGATGAAACCCTCAGGTTGTTTTTTGCTCGCTGAGGGTTATTTGTTCTTTATTAAGTCGTGGGAGCGAGTTAATTGAGCTGAATGGCAATTAACCAATTGCCAATCGTCGATTGGTTTTAAGGGCGTAGTTTTAATCGCTTAGTTTTAGTCGCTTAGTTCTAGGCGCTTAGTTTTAGTCGCTTAGTTCTAGCCGCTTAGCTTTAGTCGCTTAGTTATAGACGCTTAACTTTAAAGATTTAGCCTAAGGCGCTTAGTTATAGCCGCTTAGCTTTAGTCGCTTAGCTTTAAACGCTTAGCTAAGGTTTTGTGCTTTTAAACGGAAGATGACTCTTGGAAGAGGTGGTGATTTGATTTGTTATTTTTTATTGGAGCAAGCCAAAATACTCAGCAAGAGAGTTAAAGGTATGGATGTTCTAGGCGAGGGTTTAATCCTACAAACGTGATTTAAGTGCAGGCTAGTTTGTCTTTATAGTGCCCCAATTCAAGCTGCATATATGACGTTAGCCTTAAAATAAATACACCATGGTGTGCTTATTAGGGGGTAATTAGTCATAACAGATATAACCCCGTTTATTGAACGATAAGCCTTCCTGTTTACTGCTAATAAAAACAGTTAAACGAGTGAGATGCATGTCGCTATACAGACCAAAAGAGAGATAGCATGACTCATATTAAGAAATTAGCTGCATTATTGTTAGTGACCATTTTAATGGGCTGTAGCACGACGCATACACTAGATATTCGTATTCCTGAAAAAGGATATGAACAGGCTATCGTTGGTGATATTGCCGATAATACATCGAAAGAACCTTTACGTTTTTGGGCCGGTGAGCAGGATGATTTTTTATATTCAGAGCTTAACAAATCAACTCCACTGAAGGTTCAAGGTGATGCGTTAAATATTCTCGTGCTATCGGGGGGAGGTGCTAAAGGTGCGTTTGGTACTGGTATCGTAAATGGCTTATATGAACAAGATAAACTTGAGCAATACACCATTGTAACAGGCGTGAGCGCAGGGGCTCTTATTGCACCATTTGCATTTTTAGGTGGCGATGAAGTTCCTCGACTAAAAGAAGTCATGTTAGGTATCACAGATAAAGAAGTGATTGGTAAACGTAATTTTTTAAATACGTTATTCAAAGATGGGTTTAGCAATGGCGACAATATGTTCGAGTTTATTACCCATGTATATAACCCAGAAATGATTGAGCAAATCGCCAAGCAACATCAAGCGGGTCGTCGACTCTTTATTGGCACCACTCAATTTGATTCAGGTCGTTTATCAATTTGGAATATTGGTCAAATTGCCAATAGCGATATAGAAAATAAACAGGCTTTAATTCATCAGATTATTGCTGCTAGTTCGTCAATTCCTGGGGTTTTTCCGCCGCAGTTCATTCAAGTGAATTATCAAGGTGAGCAGTACGAAGAATTACATGTAGATGGCGGTTTATCGGCGCAAATGTTCTTTGAACCGACTCAAACTGACTTTAACAAAGTGTCCAAAGCTTTAGGGTTAACACAGCAGCCTTATATTCATGTCATTCGCAACGGCATGTTTAATATGCCCTATGAACCGACGCCAGATAAAGGCATGAAACTCCTAACCCGCAGTTTAAAAAGCTTAACCGTACTGCAAAGTCGTGGAGACTTATACAAGATGCTTTACGATAGTGAACTTCAGCAAATCGATTTACGTTTTACCTATGTTGATGATGAGTTTTCAGCGCCATCAAAAACCAAAGCAATGTTTGACCTTGAATACATGAAAGCGCTTTACCAGTATGGCTTTGACAAGGTGGTAAATGACACCGTGTGGTCACAAGAACTGCCATAAGTAACACCGTTATAAGTATGTTTTACCCATAATTAGTATAAGAAAAGCAATCACTAAATTATCAATCTACTCGTTGGTTATTGGCGTTCGTTATCATGTTTTGTGGTGTCACGAATAGCCAACTTGCCTTAAGGCATTTTTTTCGTAACCAGTGCACGGAAGCAACACGTTAACCGGACTTTATGTCCGGTTTTTTTTGTCTATTTTTTAAGGATGATATTGTTTAAGGCAGATATTATTTAAGGCTGAGTTTACCGGTTCAACTGTTATCAACTGTTAGATTGGCGGCATCAATGCCCATTTGATAACCAGACTCTAAGATGGCTTTATCTGTGGTTAGACGGCCAACATTGAATTCTGCTGGTGGAGCGATAACATTGATTTTGCAATCCAGGGGGGGTGACTGAATAAAATCAATCGCGTTATTATAACTATTGGCACGATTGACCATTGCATTGGCTAATTGTGGGTGAGCTTTTAATGCACGCTTTATTAGCCAAGGTAGTTTCGGGGATTTTTTTCGGTAACCCAGTGGCCTTGATAGCACGACAGTGATTTCTTTCGCTCCCATTTCGTAGGCTTTGATAATTGGAATCGAGTCAGCGATACCGCCATCTGTCATGGGGCTGCCTTGATAGGCTGGAAAATCTCTAAATGCGATAGGTACTGAACATGATGCTTTTAAGATATGTTCGATATTGTCAGCATTACTTTTAATATAAACCGCTTTTCCAGTAGTAATGTCTGTTGTGACCACAAATAGTGGGACCGGTTGTTGGCTAAAGGTGTCCATATCAAAGTGACATTCTTTGGCAAGAATATCCCATAACCAGTTTAGGTCTAGCCAGTGTCCACCTTTAATAAAACGTTTTAAATCAATGAATTCAGGCAAGCATGAGTAGTGGGTGATAATACGGTAATTTCGTTGCTTTTGATTTGAAAGCCAAGAGGCGAGATTAGTTGAACCAGCGGAAACACCGATACAAAAATCAAAAGGGCGATGGTTTAAATCAATAAAACGATCTAACACTCCTGAGGCAAAAATCCCTCGCATGGCACCACCTTCTACAATCAAGGCGTGAGGTGGGGGAGATGGCTGAAGTAAATTGGTATCCATGCGTGTGTTAACTGGTTTCATTTTGATTATTTAGTTATTTATTGAGTTATGTACATTAGCTATTAGGCTTTAATTAGAAAGTCGCTTTCTATGTTAATCACCATAGAGTAAAGACTCAATCACTTCAATCTCAGATAGAGTTGCAGACAGTACCCAGGGCTGAGTACTTATTAAGGTTTTAGTGTTTATGGAAGTATTTTGATTCTAATTGCGCTAACGTTAAGGGTTTATCGAAGTAGTAACCTTGTATTAGTTCACAACCATATGATTTTAAAGTTGAAAACTGTTCTTTTTCTTCGACGCCTTCAGCGACAACTTTGATATCGTAAGCTTCACTTATAGCTAAAATGGCTTTGACTAGGGCATTACTTTGAGGGCTGCTGATCATATTATTAATGAAACAGCGATCTATTTTGATTTCAGTTATTGGCAGTTCATTTAAATAGCTTAATGAAGAATATCCTGTACCAAAATCATCAAGGGAAATACCAAATCCTAGTGCTTTTAATTCATTTAAAATAATGGATGTCTTTTTTAAATCTTTCAACACTAAGTTTTCAGTAATTTCTAATGTAATACGTTGCTGATCAATATGGACCTCATTAACTATTTGAGTAATCGATTCGGCAAAATTGATATCCAATAATTGATGGGGAGAAATATTAATAGCCACACGGATCGCACTATCGCCATTGGGTGAGATGGCTAAAATATCTTCACAGGTTTTACGGAATATAAACAAACCTATGCTGTTTATTAGGCCTGTTTTCTCGGCAATATTAATGAAAATTTCTGGTGAGATGTTACCCAGTATTGGATTGTTCCAACGGGCTAATGCTTCAACACTCTGCAGTTTTTTAGAATTTGTGGTGATTTGAGGTTGATATAAGACGCTAATTTCATTCTTGGCTAAAGCGGATCTTAGCTGTTCTTCAAGTTGATATTCATAAGTTATTTGAGCATCGACCTCTTCATCAAAGAAATTGACCAAACCATTCAATTTGGCTTTGGATTTATAAAGTGCAATATCGGCTTTACGAATTAACCCTTCAGGGTCTTGGCTGTCAGAGGGATACATACTGATCCCAATGCTACCTTTAATCTCATGATGATTGTCATTCAAGCTATATTCTCGATTAAAGATATCCTGGATCAAGACAACTTTTTGATGCACTTGATGAATGTTGTCTAAGTTTGGAAAGCAAAATGCGAACTCGTCTCCGCCAAAGCGTGAAGCTGTGTCTTCTGACACTATAGATTGTTCTATGTTTCGGCTCACTTCTTTGAGTAATTCATCCCCAACTGAATGGCCATAAACATCATTAATTTTTTTAAAATTATCGATATCAATCAATAATACCGCGAGTTTTTTATGCTTTTTGTTAGCGGTTTTGATCCCTTTAGCAATATGCTCTACGAAGCATAATCGATTAGGAAACCCTGTGAGGCCATCATGCATCGCCATATGCTTCATGGTGGCTTTGGAGTTTTCTAACCTTTTAAAGTCTTTCTCAATTTGAAACTTGAACTTTTTAAATCTTTTAGCAATTAAATTACTGGCGAATAGGCAGCCTCCCACCATAAAAAAGGTCGATAGAATACTTAAAGTTAGCACCTTCATCAGTTTTTCATGGTTATTTAGAAGCAATTTTTCTTGTTTATTATTCAGATACTTTTCAAAGTCATGTGAATTGAAATGTGCCCCGACAACCCAGCCCCATGGCTCAAGTAATTTGGCATAACTAATTTCAACAGGGGCTCTTTTTTCTTTGGTTAAATTAGCTAAATCAAATTCCATGAAATTCCCCTCAATGCTAACTTGAGAGAGCAACTGATTGACTAATTCTTGAGTCGTGTGCTCATGGTGTTCGACGAAGTCATGTCGTTGATGGCTGATAGGGTTGGCCAGTGGATGACCACTCTTATTAATAATGAAGACACGCTGATGTTTGTCGTCATCATATTCAGAAATCCAGTTTAGGAGGGTATCTTTAATATCTTCTTCTACATCGGCGAGATATTCGCCTGTGCCGATAAACCAGTCATAGGGGCCAAATTGTTTGCCATAGCCCACTTTTTCGAACTCTTGGTTAGCAGGAAAACCAGGTTTTTGATACCACCAATGATAAAAAGCTTCACCGTTATGCAGCTGTATTTTCTGGATGTGTTCTTTCAGGATATAAGTCCCACGAAGATCTTGAGCGTTCCATACTGAGGTGTTTTCTAAATGAGGTTTTAATCCGTGTAGTACATTTATGCCATCCATTTGGAAAATAAAAAAATAACCTCTGCCATCATTAAACCTAATCGGCCTTAATGCATCAACAATCATTTTTTTGACTTCTGATTCAGGTTTATCTTGGTTGATATTAAAGATATTGAGAGCAATAGCGTGGGCTTCATTTACTCGCATTCTAGATAGGTTTTTTAGCTGTGAAAGCGCTGCACTTTTTTTGAATTCAATGATGTTTATAACTTGATTGACTTGCTGTTTGATTTCTTGTTTTTGGCGAGAAATGACGTCTTCTCTGAGGGATATTATACTGTTGTTGGCTTTTTCTTGGTTGTCACTGATGATGACAATATTAATAATAATCATGAAAAAGCACACTGTTAAGGCAGGTGCAAACTTAATTAAATTAATCAGTTTCTGGTCATTCCATAACACCATCATTATCTTTGTAAATCCTTTTACACCGAGATTAGCTTAAATTCAGTATAGAACAAAAATCACAGGCTTATTTAGAAAAAAAGTATAAATATCAGTTAATTTATTAAAGTTTGAAGTGTGTCTAACTATCGGTTTTCGACCGACTGGAAAATGGTTGAAAAGACGAATAAATCACTTTTTGCTTCAGCAGTATGAGTGATCGATCATTTAGCTTATTCTTGGGGATTGAGTGGTTGATGCTTGAGCTTTACATATTGCATAATATTTCGGTAATTATCGACCCATAGCGTTTCTCGGTTATCACTTAAATACTGCAATAATTCATCATGAGCTTGATTACTGACAGTTAAGTAATCTCCTTCAATTCCATGAAACAAGATATTGGCGATGCCACCTTGTCTGTGGGCTTTTTTTACAAAGTTAATCAGCGTTTCACCACTGACATTTTCGGGCATCAACAACAAATCAAATTTGGCATCATACTGCGGATTAAAGCCTTTAATCGCCACGAAATCGTTTCTTATTACCTCGACATAATTACCTTCAGCGGTTTCAGTATCGCCGCAGGGAATAGTAAATGTGCGACTGATTTGGCTATCTATTGCTTGCAGAAAAGTATTGGCGACGCTGATTTCTTGCTGTATCTGAGTCAAGGTTTTAGTGTCGATATCATGATAAGCGGCAACCCAGTCACGGTCTTTTTGACTTTTACTACAAGGGTGAAAAATGGTGTGATTACCTAGCTCATGACCATTAGCGGCTACGGAGCGCCATTGCTCCATTCCTTGCTGTGTACCGGGATTTGCTAAGGTGAGGTAAAAAGAGGCTTTAAAGCCATATTTATCCAGTGCTGGAATAGCATGGGCTAATTGACTCATTAACGCATCATCATAGGACAGACTGACAGCGGCTTGATAATTAGCTGGCCAAGTGAAATCGGACTCTATGTCGGTTGAGTGAACAGAGTAAGACAGACTCATCGAGCAGGTTGCTGTGATAAAAGCAGCCATTAAGGTCCAAGTTGGTGATTTCATTTTCGCTATTCCTTGAGCTTTGATTTTTACCATGATGCATGAATGGGCTATAGCATGGCTATTGTCAGGTCATGGCTATTGTCATTGTCATAGTTATGGCTATAGGCATTGTGAATGTTATTTTTTAAATAGATCCTCAAACAGTAACCCGCTACTTATAACAGTCCTAAAAGCGCGCTTGTTATTATGGCGGTAATTTTCACTAGAAAACAAATTGGAACAACAAAGTGGTTCATTGTGGATGATTAAGACCATAATGATTGGAGCTATCGGCTCTTTTTCTCTTTCGTAATGATCTTTAATATGCACTCCATCGACATCGTTCAATGAGGAAAATCATCATGTCTCACCAAATTATTAAAGATTTAAACAGCCGTTACACTGCTAAAAAATACGATTCATCAAAGCGTATTTCGGCTGAAGATATGACTGTGCTTAAAGAAGCTATTCGTTTATCAGCTTCCTCTATTAACTCACAGCCATGGAAATTCATTGTGCTTGAGAGCGATGCAGCAAAACAACGTTTCCACGACACATTTGCTAATATGCATCAGTTTAACCAACCACATGCGACTGAAGCGTCACATATTATTATGTTCGCTCATAACCCTAATTTCACAAAAGATGACTACAGAAAAGTCGTTGATGTTGAAGTATCTTCAGGTCATTTACCTGCTGAAATGTATGACAACATGCTTAACGGAGCTTTTGGTTTTGTGGACCTTAATACCGATGAGAATGGTTATAATGGTGGCTGGACTAAGGCACAAACTTACATAGCAATTGGTAATACTTTGCATGTACTTGCTCGCTTAGGTATTGATTCAACGCCAATGGAAGGGGTTGACCCGGATTTAATTGGTGAGATTTTTAATGAAGAATTAGGCGGTTATGTGTGTCAATTCGCGTTAGCGATTGGTTACCACAAAGACGGCGAAGATTATAACAAAGGCTTACCGAAAGCCCGCTTACCAGAAGCTGACGTCATTACAGTTTTATAATTGTCAGATTTCAATAAAAAGCTCAAGCCATTGCTTGAGCTTTTTTGTTACTGAAAATCAGTACAAGAATGGTTTTATTGATTTCGGTTATTTGTCTGCATTGGTGGAGCCAATTTTATGAATGGCTAAGTCAGCGCCGATATATTCATCTTCTTGGCTTAAACGTAAGCTAGATACTTTATTGACGACGCCATAAACGATGAATCCACCAACTACAGCGAATACGACGCCAGCAGCAGTGCCGACAAGTTGCGACATAACGCTTACACCACCAAGGCCGCCAAGACTTTGTTGGCCAAATATACCCGCTGCAATACCGCCCCAAACACCACATAAACCATGAAGTGGCCATACACCTAAGACATCATCAATTTTAGTGCTGCGCTGAAGCTTAGTGAACACAAATACAAACAGTCCGCCAGCAACCCCGCCTACCACGAAAGCGCCAATAGGATGCATTAAATCAGAACCTGCACAAACAGCGACTAAGCCTGCTAGTGGACCATTATGAATAAATCCGGGGTCATTTTTACCGACAATAAGCGCAATAATAGTGCCGCCCACCATGGCCATTAAGCTATTTAATGCTACCAGGCCACTAATGCCATCTAAGGTTTGTGCTGACATGACATTAAAGCCAAACCAACCAACGATTAAGATCCATGAACCCAATGCAAGAAACGGAATGTTTGAAGGTGCAAAGGCTACCCCTGGTTTACGACCACCACGGACACCCAAAAAGTAAACTGCGACTAACGCTAACCAGCCGCCCATGCCATGGACGACAACTGAACCTGCAAAGTCGTGAAACTCAGCGCCAAAAGTACTGCCAAGCCATGCTTGAAAACCATAGTTACCATTCCAAATAATCCCTTCGAAAAGTGGATAAACAAAGGCAACAATTAACGCTGATGCAAACAAGAATGGACGGAAACTGCCACGTTCAGCAATACCGCCTGATACGATCGCTGGAATCGCTGCCGCGAACGTTAATAGGAAAAAGAACTTCACTAAGTCATAGCCATTATTTGCTGCTAGCGTGTCGGCGCTAACAAAAAAGTGGCTACCATAAGCAATTTGATAACCTATGACGAAGTAGGCGACAGCTGAAAATGCGAAATCAGTTAAGATTTTAACTAATGCATTAACTTGGTTTTTGTGTCGAACGGTACCAACCTCTAAAAATGCAAAGCCTGCGTGCATCGCAAGCACCATAATTGCACCAAGTAGGATAAAAAGGGTGTCTGCACTTTGTGCAATGACCCCGATTGCGTCACTAATATTGTCCATTTATGCTCCCCAAAGCTATTCTCTTATTAAAATTCATAGGCTTAGTGAAGCAAGAATTATTCCCATGTTGTAAAAATGTTACGCTTGGCAGGTTCGTTATTGGTGCAGGTAAGTAAAATTACTGTGCTAACAGTGAGTTCGATGAGCTATAGAGGTGCGATAGTTGTGAGTCTTTTGGTTGAGTTTCGATTTTTAAGGGCAGTTTTAAGGCTTTAATGATTCAACTTGGTGCAAGCTGGTTTCATGATAGTGCAAATAGATTTTATGATAGTGAAAATGGATTTATGCGATCGCAAAGTTTAACTATCAGAAAGTTAAGCTATCAAAAAGTTAAGCTATCACAAAGGTTAATCATTAATATAAGAGTTAAACATTAATATAAGAGTTAAACACTAATATAAGAGTTAAACACTAATATAAGAGTTAAACACTAAGCCACAAAATGAATGGCTTAAGATTGACGAATATCCTTAGCAAGTTCTAGCATGATTTGAACTGTAATTTATGAGACTTGTTTCAATCAAGCTTTGTTCAATCCAGTTTTGTTCTATAGCTTGCGACTACCTTTTTTCCTTTAAGAGATCATTTGCGATCAAATTCTCAAATTTGGATTGAGATTGCAGACGATACTTGTATTTAGCTAGACGATCGGTCTAATATTAAGCCATGACAGAATCACAACTGGTAAAAGCGGCTAAACCTCGTCGAGGTCGACCACCAAAGGCTGCAAGAGACAATCAAGATACTCGCGCTGAGTTAATTCGCAGCGGCCTTGAGCAGCTGACCGAAAAAGGTTTTGCTTCATCAGGGATTGATCAAATATTGCGAAAAGTAGGCGTGCCTAAGGGATCTTTCTATTATTACTTTTCCAGTAAAGAAGAGTTTGGTCAGGTTGTGATTGACAATTATGCGACTTATTTTGCGCACAAACTTGATAAGCACTTGTTAGAACAAGCCTATTCGCCCTTAGCACGTATTGGCCAATTTGTAGAAAGCGCCAAAACTGGCATGGCGCGATTTGAGTTTAAACGAGGTTGTTTAGTGGGCAATTTAGGCCAAGAAGTGGACTTGCTGCCTGAAAGCTATCGCCAGCAGTTGATTGATATATTTTTAGATTGGCAACAAAGGTTATCCATTTGTCTTGAGGCGGCTAAAGCTCAAGGTGAAATCGCACAAAGTGCAAATTGTGAATTACTTGCTGAACAGTTTTGGGTTGGCTGGGAAGGTGCGGTAAGTCGCGCTAAGCTAGTTCAAAGCACCCAACCTTTACAGAATTACCTCGAGTTTTTTATTGCTGGATTACCGCGATAAAAATTTTTTAACTATTTATAGACGCTCGGTCTATATTAAGGAGACACCATGTTTAATGGTTTATTGATTGAAAAAGATGACCAAGGTTATCACGCAGAAGTTAAAGCAATTGATGAAAGTCTGTTACCTGAAGGCGATGTTAGCGTGAAGGTACTTTATAGCACGGTAAATTACAAAGATGCTTTGGCGATTACCGGCAAAGGACCGGTTGTTAGGCAGTTTCCTATGATCCCGGGTATTGATTTAGTCGGTGTGGTTGAGCAATCAGATAGTGATAAATTTACTCAAGGCGACCATGTGCTACTTAATGGTTTCGGAGTTGGCGAAGTTCACTGTGGTGGCTTAGCGACAAAGGCACGTTTAAAAAGTGAATGGTTAATTCCGCTTCCAGCAGCGTTTACGCCAAGACAAGCTATGTCAATTGGTACTGCAGGTTATACGGCCATGCTGTCTGTTATTGCACTTGAAAAAAACGGTGTGACACCGGATAAAGGTGAAGTATTAGTAACAGGCGCCAATGGCGGAGTTGGGAGCTTTGCTATCGCTATTCTAGCCAAGCTTGGTTATAAAGTTGTGGCTTCAACAGGTCGTGCTGATCAATCCGCTTATCTAGAAAAGTTAGGCGCTACAGAGGTGATTGATCGTCATACTTTATCAGAGTCTGGTCGTCCATTAGCGAGAGAACGTTGGGCTGGTGCGATTGATTCTGTAGGGAGTCATACCTTGGCAAACATTTGTGCTAGTACCCAATATGGCGGCACAGTGGCAGCGTGTGGTTTAGCCCAGGGAATGGATTTTCCATCTTCAGTGATGCCATTTATTTTACGCGGGGTGACATTAGCGGGTATCGACAGCGTCATGCGCCCACTTGAAGATAGGTTAGAGGCTTGGCAGCGTTTGGCTGAGATTATCGAGCCGGAAATGTTTGATGATATTTCCAAAGAAATCAGTTTAGATGAAGTGATTAATACCGCTGATGATCTGGTTGCTGGCAAGGTGCGTGGCCGTGTAGTGGTGAAGCTAGCGAAATAAAATTTCGATTTAATACCGCCTTAATGAGTTAATAAAAAAGCCAGTCAGTGACTGGCTTTTTTGTGCGAGTTCAATATGGAAACTCACGTTTGAATGGTTAACTGATTACCAGATGCGAACACGCTCACCTTCAGGTAAATACAGTTTGTCACCAGGCTTAACGTCAAATGCTTTGTACCATGCATCATGGTTACGTGGTGCTAATGCGCGGTATCGACCTGGAGCATGGGTACCGGCGCGAAGCTGGCTTAACATGCTTTGTTCGGTGCGTTTTTCTTTCCACACTTGTGCCCAAGCTAAGAAGAAACGCTGATCGCCAGTTAATCCGTCGATAATTGGTGCTTCTTTGCCATTTAAACTTAACTGGTAAGCGTGATATGCCATAGATAGACCACCAACATCACCAATGTTTTCGCCTAAGCTATTACGGCCATTAACGAAGTTTTCAGGGATAGGCTCATATTGACTGTATTGGGCGGCAAGCATATCTGCTTTCGCTTCAAATGCAGCACGGTCGCTATCAGTCCACCAGTTACGCTGAATACCATTAGCATCAGACTTAGAACCTTGGTCATCAAAGCCATGGCCCATTTCATGGCCAATAACTGCGCCAATACCACCGTAATTCACAGCAGGATCAGCATTGGGATCGAAGAATGGCGGTTGTAAAATTGCCGCTGGGAATACAATTTCGTTAAATGAGCTATTGTAATAAGCATTGACAAATTGCGGGGTCATGCCCCAACGATTACGATCGGTTTTCTTCAGCTCTTTAGCAACGCTATCGGCATGGAAGTACTGACGTAGATTTTTGATATTGCTTAGCAAATCTTTGTTAGTCAGTGCTAATCCATCAAACTCTTGCCACACATCAGGGTAACCAATTTTAGGCTTGAAGGCAGCTAGCTTAGCGTGAGCGTTCACTTTAGTTTCATCGCCCATCCAATCAAGACCATCAATGCGTTGGCCTAATGCAGATCGAAGGTTTTCTACTAACTCAGCCATTTGTTGCTTAGATGACTCAGGGAAGTAGCGAGCAACATAGACTTTACCGATTGCAAAACCAAGTGACTGAGTACCAGACATTTCAGCGACAGCGCGCTTCCAACGTGGCTTAGGCTCCTCTTGACCGCTGAGTTCTTTGCCGTAAAACGCAAAGCTAGCATTGTAGATATCTTCCGATAATAAACCTGCATTGTTACTGACAGTGTGGAAGGTGAGGTAATCTTGCCATACATTGAGTGGCTGATTATTAACCAACTCAATCATTGCCTTGATAGGCTCAGGCTGAGAAACGTTAAGCTGTGGTATTTGGTAACCTGATTGCTCAAAGAATAAGTCCCAGTTGAAGTTAGGGTATTCATTGTTTAAGTCAGCACGTTTTACCTGATTTAAGGTTAAATCACGGTTACGACGTTTTTCACGTGGCCATTGACCTTCAGCTATTTTAGTTTCTAATGCCACAATCGCTTCAGCGCGAGCTTGGCCATCTTTAATGCCTGCAAAAGCAAGCATTTCAGCAATATGGTTTACGTAGGCGCTACGAATCTTTACAAAACGCTCGCTATCTTCTAGGTAGTAAGAACGATCTGGAAGACCTAAACCACCGGCACCAATTGATAATTCATACTGGTTTGGATCAAGACGGTTAAACCACATACCACCAGAAATTGGCGATTCAGCATCGGTTAGCCATGCATTACCAAAAACTTGGGTTAAGTCATCGGTATTTTTGATCGCTGTAATGGTGTCTAAAGTACCTTGAATTGGGCTGATGCCCAGTTTGTTGATGGTATCTGTGTCCATATAAGACTGATAAAAGTCAGCAATTAATTGCTCTTCAGCATTTAGGTCGCTGCGGCTTGCGATATCATCAATGATTTCTTTGACTTGCTGCTCGCTGCGTTCACCTAATGCGGTAAATGCACCGTAGCGAGTTTTATCAGCAGGCATTTCAAAATTGTCATACCAAGTACCGCTGGCATACATAAAGAAATCATCACCTGGTTTAACAGCTTCATTACGGGCGGTTAAATCAACGCCGAAATCACCCAATTCAGCTTTTTGGGTTAGGGTGGCGACTGCTGCTTTAACTTTATCTGTGGCGTTATCTGTGGTTTTTACATCTGAAGTGCCACAAGCGCTCAAAAATGTTGAGGCCAGTGCAATTGCGATCAGTGTTTTTTTCATTGTTGTCTGCTTCCTTACAAAGGATGGAATCGGTTTATATTTTTATAATTATTCGATGTTATTTTTTATGGGTATTTTAACGAAAGTGGGCTTTATCGGTAAAAAACCTATCCATACTCTTAGACTGAAGAAAAAAGTCAATTTAATAATTGTTAGCAAATCTTGTTTTTATTGAGTAATTTCAATATCAGCCTAGATTTTAGGCGCGGACAATCACTAAGTTTATCCCCCCAGTTCTGAAAAATATCGCGATATTATCAACTTAATATGTTTGTCACTCCCCCTTGTGATGTGCCTTTTGTGTTTCTAGTTGGTTGGTTTTGCGTGAATAATTTGTTTGGTTGATGTTAAATTTGGGCGGGTTTTAGCTATTTGTAACAAAATATTTGCCAGTTAACTTAATTGGCAACTAGAGGTTAAAAGGCACCACCTATTGTTTTAATAATAAATAACAAGGAATGTCTATGATCAAATCCAATATCATCTTTAAGCTTCAAGTTCAGGCGCAAACTCAGTTGCATAACCAAGTAAATTTAGTGATGCAGCATATGGGCAATGCCCTTGTTTCAGAGGGGGGATTGTTAGCACCACGTCAGCTAATCACTAAAGCTGGAATTATGTTGTTAGGCGCAATTGTCACTTTAGCGTTATTCGTTTTCATGGCGCAATTAGTTAAAAGTGACGCTGTATATGTTGATGAACCTGCTCCATTGCCAGTGATTAACTTTTTTCAAAAGCCACAAGAGCCTCAAAAAGTGATCAAAAAAATCAGGGTGCAACCTCAAAAAGTGCCTGCAATTATTGATCGTACTCCTATGCCAACTTCTTCAGAGGGAGATGCTGACGTCATTAAAGGTTTTACGCCTGAAGCCTTACCTGTGCCAAAAGAGAACTATGATCGTAGCTACAATGATGGAGATGCTATGCCTGTTGTGCAGGTTTCACCGCAATATCCCATGGCAGCAGCGCGAGATGGTAAAGAGGGTTATGTGATTGTGATGTTTGATATTAGTAAGACGGGCGAAGTGATCAATGCTCAAGTGATGGAGGCTGAGCCCAAAAGAGTGTTTAATCGCTCGGCAATACAAGCGATTAATAATTGGAAGTACAAACCTAAAACGGTTGCAGGGCAAGCCATTGAACAAAAAGGGCTGCAAGTGAGGCTAGACTTTAGCCTTGATCAGGCTAACTAAACTTGAGCTTATTCGCACTAAAACCTATCAAGTATTGATAGGTTTTTTGTCGACTAAATTTATCGGCAAGGAAGAATGATTAGCTGGCAGCTTGCTGAGAGGGCGGTAAATTATTGGCTATCCATTGCAAGGTAAATTCGATAAAGCGAGACAATCTAGCTGATTGATGGATCAATTGTGGATGCATCAAATACGTGGCTGAAGAGACAGTGCTTACCTGTGGTAATACTGTAATGAGTTGCCCTGAGGCTATTTCTTTGTCCACTAAGTATTCGGGCACCATAATAATTCCTTGTCCGGCAATGGCTAACGATTTGAGCATGTGATTGTCATTAACGCTAAGGCTACTTAATATAGGTAATGACTCGCCATTTAATGGCCATTCAGTAAACTCCGTTGCTGTTAGGCATTCATACTTAGTTAAATCTGTCACCCGTTGAGGCATACCATTACGGTTAAGGTATTGAGGGGAAGCACAGCAAATGTGCTGATAAGAAAACAGCTTTTTTGCCACCATATTTTGTGGTGGTGTGTTAGTCGCGCGAATCGCTAAATCAAAATCACTTTTGGCAAGGTCATGGGTGGTGTAACTGCTATCGAGACTAAAGCTAATCTGTGGATGTTGTTGCTGAAACTCACTGCAGATAGCTAATAAATAACGCTGGGTAAATTGACTTGGTGCGGTGATTTTAATCCGTCCTGCAATACTGTTATTCTCATGACGGATCTGTCGGTCTAAATCTAAAAGCGACTGTTTTACATGGCTCATGCTTGCAAGGATAAGCTCACCTTGAGGCGTGAGTTTTACACTGCGAGTGGTGCGGATGAGTAAGGGTCTGGCGAACTCTTTTTCAAGCTGTCTAATTTGCTCAGAAAGATATCCTCTTGAGATCCCAAGCGTTGCTGCGGCTTCAGTAAAACTTAATTGTTTTGCGACTTCACTGAACAGAAATAGCCGTTCAAATTTCTTGTGTTCTCGGCTCATGTCATCATCATCTTAAAATCAACACCCTAAAATCATCATCTTAAATTAATTATCTTAAACTATTCATCATTATCTTTTAAAACGAATTGTATTCTTTTATTGGTAGCTATAACAAACAATGATTTTGGTAAATACGGTTCCTCATTGCTGCTCAATGCTTACACTGATTGTTATCTAAAATGTGCCGATAACGAGCGAAGCCTTTCAATGAATGCATCTTTAACCGAGCCTCAAGTTATTAATTCAAAATCAGTTATTAATTCAAAATCAGTCACGGGTTCAAACTCAGCAATAAATGCAAAACAAGTCAACGTTAAGCCTTTGGCGCTTGCGCAACACTTACCAGACGTTAGCCGAGTGGTTTATGGCTGCATGGGACTAGGTGGTGGCTGGAATAATCATGCCATTAGCGCAGCTGATCGAAATCAAGCTCACGAGGTTATAGATACGGCTTTAGCACAGGGAATTAACTACTTTGACCATGCTGATATTTATACCTTTGGTAAAGCAGAGCAAGTGTTTGGTCAGGTGTTGTCAGCTCGTGCTGAATTACGTGAAAAGATGTTTATTCAAACCAAATGCGGTATCCGTCTTGAAGATGATCTAGGGCCAAAGCGTTACGATTTATCAGCGCAATGGATTAACCACAGCGTTGATAAAAGCTTGCAACAATTACAAACCGATTACCTTGATGTGTTGGTATTGCATCGCCCAGATCCACTCATGGAGACAGAGGAAATCGCAGACACGTTCCATCGTTTACGTGATGCAGGAAAAGTACGATTCTTGGGTGTTTCTAATATGCAGCATCATCAAGTATCTGCCATTCAACAAGCGCTTGATACACCTTTAGTTGTCAACCAAATTGAGTTGAGTTTACACAAGCAAGATTGGCTCGATGAAACTGTTTATGCGGGTAATCAGGCAGGCGCTGGGGTTAACTTTACCCCTGGTACATTAGCGTATTGCCAGCAGAACCGTCTGCAAGTGCAGTCTTGGGGGAGCTTGTGTCAGGGGATTTACACTGGAGCCGATGCAAGTAGTCAACCAATTGCGGTTCAACAAACCAGTAAATTAGTAGCGCGATTAGCCGCAGATTACGGTGTTAGCAAGGAAGCCATTTTACTTGCTTGGTTAATGCAGCATCCTGCGCAAATTCAGCCCGTCATTGGTACTACGAACTTACAAAGAATTTCAGCTTGTCAGCAAGCTATTGGCTTGAAACTTTCCCGTGAACATTGGTATGCCTTATATGTGAGCGCAAAAGGTGAAGAGTTACCTTAACTTTATATCACTTCGTTGTGGCACTTTTGTTTGAACTATTAATGGATTAAGAACAAATATGAAATCAATATTATCAAAAACTACATTGGGTGTAGCAAGGCTTGTTTTAGTCACTGTCAATGCAGGAGTGCTGCTCCTAGGTTGCCTCATAAGTGAGTCATCTCAAGCCGAGTCATCCCAAACTGAATCATCCCAAACCGAGTCAGCGGCTTTTGAATTAGCATCCACGCAATCAATATCAAGGGAATCGAACGTAAGCGAACCCCCATCATCGTTAGATATTTACCAAGATTATCTACATCGAGATATTAGGGATGACATTTTTTATTTTGTATTGCCAGATCGATTTAATAATGGCAACGAAGCTAACGATAATGGCGCATTGTCAGGAATATCTCACGGTGGTGTCGATAAGGCGTCAACGCGTGGTTTTCATGGTGGTGATATTACTGGGATTGAGCAGAAATTAGATTATTTGGCGTCTCTAGGGATCACAGCTATTTGGATGACACCACTACTGAGAAATCAGGCGATTCAAAAAGACGGCATTGCACATCACGGTTATTGGATTGTCGATTTTAGTGAAATTGATCCACACTTTGGTAGTAATGATGATCTTAAAGCCTTAATCAATGCTGCTCACCAGCGGGGAATGAAGGTGTTTTTTGACATCATCACTAATCACACCGCAGACATCATCCGCTATAGCGAGTGCCATCAACAAGACGGTCAATTCCGTCAAGGTCTAGACCATTGTGAATACAAGCCATTAAGCACATCTAAAACAGAACAATACTCACCATTTATACTTGATGAACACGCTGATATTAAAGTGCCAGAGTGGTTGAACGATCCGCAGTATTACCATAATCAAGGTGATAGTAGCTTTAAAGGTGAAAGCTCACTTAATGGTGATTTTAATGGCCTTGACGATCTTAATACTAAAAATCCTCAAGTGCTCAAAGGGATGATTGAAATTTATCAGCAATTGATAGCCGAGTTTAAGCCTGACGGGTTTCGCATCGATACTGTGCGTCATGTTGATTTGTCATTCTGGCAAACTTTTACGCCAGCAATTATTGATTATGCCAATCAACAAGGCATTCCTAATTTTCATGTATTTGGCGAGGTCTACGACACTAACCCACATCATCTCAGTTTGTATACCACAGAAGGTAAATTGCCCTCGGTATTAGACTTTGCTTTTCAGGATGTCGCTGCTGATATTTTTTATCGTGGTAAAAGCCCGCTATTAGCTAAACAGTTATTTGAGCAAGATGTGTTGTATCAAGATGAAGATAGCCAAGCAGATTTATTGATGACCTTTTTAAGTAACCATGACATGGGGCGAGCGGGGTATTTTATTAATGGCTCAGGACTTGAATTGACGGCAGCTGAAAAGTTACAGCGGAGTATTTTATCCCATGCGTTTATGTTTTTATCGCGCGGGATCCCCGTTGTATATTACGGTGATGAGCAAGGCTTTACTGGTGATGGTAACGATATTGATGCAAGAGAAGACATGTTTCCATCAAAGGTAAACAGCTATAACGATAATGTCTTAATGGGGACTTCAGCGACGACTGCTGAAGATAATTTTAATCAATCCCATCCACTATTTAAGGCGATATCAGCCCTCAGTCAGCTTAGGAAAGAGCATAGAAGCTTACGTCGTGGCGTATATCAACCTAGATACTATCAAGCTTCAACAATCCAAGATTCAACAATTCAAGTCTCATCAATTCAAGCTTCATCAATCCAAGATTCATCAATCCAAGCTTCATCAATCCAAGATTCAACAATCCAAGATTCAACAATCCAAGATTCAACAATCCAAGATTCAATAATCCAAGATTCAGCAATTCAAGCGAACAGCGGCATGTTTGCCTTTGCTAGAGTGGATGAAACGAGTGGTGAAGAATATTTGATTGTGTTTAATTCTGGTAATCAATCTGCAAGCATTGAAATTGATATGACAGATAAAGGTGAGCCTATCACGGCGATTGAAGATGTATTGAAAACCTTTAAGGCTGCTGGTGATTTATATTATAACGGCTTACCTTCTAGCAATGTAGATTCAAGCCACTTAATTGACGTTGAAAAACAAGCTATCACAGTCTCAATGCCTCGCTTAAGTTATGGGGTATATCAAATAAAACGATAATAATGGGCATTAGTCTTCAGGAGTTCCCCCCTTCAATTTACTCCTAACCACGGATTTTTAAACGTGAAGTTACTGGTATCTGTAGCGTTGAACGTTGATGAAAACTGTGGTTTTTTTATGCCAATTTTGTATAAATAAAGCAGCGTAACAGCACAAATAATGGATGCGTGGTTCATTAAGCTCAGTGTTGGAGAAGTCACTTGAGCTTAATGATGCACGGAAAGCATGGTGGAGAAATGCACGCTTATGCAGAATAGATAAACAGGGTGTTTGAATACAATAATGTGTTAAGCAAAGAAATCATCGCCACCCATAGCACGTTTAAGTTGTTGTGCTTCTAAGTAGTCTTCAAGGCGTCTTTTCACCTCGCGTCTATGCAACATATCTTCTTTTGCTTTTGGAGTAGATGGTTTGTCAAACCCATCGATTTCAGTGTTATTTGGAACAAGGTCAATAATTTCAGCCATAAAATATCCTTTCTATCGAGACATGGCTTTCTTGTTGGGGAATGAGTCGCCCTTGAAATAGAAAGTCCGTTCGATATCAATCATAAAGCCCAAACTACAAGCACTTAGTATTGGTGGTTGTGAACACTATATTAGTGTGTGCTTAATCTGGAATTTATCAGGAGTTTCAAAATAAAAATGCGATCTGGATAACAATTTTTTTTTAAAGTTTCAAAAGGAGATATGAGTCATATTTTAATTGATGAGTGGCTGACTAAATTGTTTGAAATCGCAGCAGTTTTAGCTTTTTTATTGTCATTTAGCGACTCAACTAAACTGCTTGTTTAGCTTCAAGCTGAAAAATTTTAAAGCGTTTAGTTGCTGCAATACTTAACTATATTGATATTATTGAAAGCGTTCGTTGTAAAAATAGTAGTGGTTAATTTATATAAGACAGTACGGGTATTGTTATAAATACCCGTAGTTTTATTTTAAAAAGAAAGACTGACTTAACTTAATTTAACTCAGCTCTGTAAGCACTTGCTCTAGCACGTCTACCACTTTTGCTGTTTTAGCCACATCTAAAGCGTCAGGGTGAGGAGAGGCGAATTGTCCTCTATCATTATCAAAATATTGCCCTGTTGCCTCTGCAAACTCATCAGCTAACGCTGCGCGAGTTAATATATCTGCGCCAATCGATAAGTCGCCACCTGCAACGCCGTATGCTTGTTTGACCATTTTACTGCCAAGCATTGATGCTGGGTTAACTGCCACAATCATTGGGCCTGTTCCTTTAATCGCTAACCCTAAATGGCGTGACCACATCGTCAGTGCCAACTTACTTTGGGCATATACGGTTGAGTCAGACAATGGGCTTGGTTTAGCCATATCATTGGCAGAAAATGCAGCCTGTGCTGCAGAAGATAAGTTAACGATACGACTACTTGAATCCATGATAGGCAGTAATAATTGGCTTAATAAATAGGGCGCATAAGTATTAACCGCATAACGTGAATCTAAGCCATCTAGGGTAATTAATGTGCTTGGGTTATAAACCCCTGCGTTATTAATTAGCACATCAAGGTGATTATGCTTGGCTTTGATTTGTTTAGCCAAAGCTCTTACCTCTTCCATGCTCGATAAGTCGGCAACATAAGACTCAATTTGTGATTCATCTGCCGCTGTTGCTAATAGATTAACAACGTCAGTCAGTTTATTTGGATTACGGCCATGTAATAACACCTTATGACCTTCAGCAATTAACATCTTTGCTGTTTCTAAACCAATGCCATCGGTAGAGCCGGTAACAAGAATCGTCTTTTGCATGATGAGTTCCTAGTGATTAATAAGTTACGGGACTGCCTTTAAGGTTTCATTTTTAAGACTTCAAGGCTTAAAAATTGATGTTTTATAAACCTAACGCCCGCACATTCAATATATTAATGTTAGCAGGTATAAAGCGATTGATAAGCGAGAGTTCAGTAGAATTAGTTTATAGGTTTTGTTAATAATAGAGGGCGTGAGTAAGCTTTTATTAATCACTGTAGACTAGATGTTGGCCGCATTTTTGATTGCAAATATCATGTTAAAGTTTATGCTAATCCTTTTCGAAAGCTGTGCTGATACTTATGACCGTTTCAAAAAATTCCAATGCCATTTCTATCGTAGTTGTCTTAATTTTACTGATTGCTGTTATCACAGCGGTGATAATGATTAATCAGTCTAATCAACATAAGGGGCCTGCAGTATGGAGCTCGTTTGTGTATAAAAATGGCTATACTTCAGCTGCCTACGAAATGGACACCGACTTCACCGATTATCAGTCCTGCAAAGTTCACGCTCAAACGGTATCAGCTAAATATGATAATGCGCCGTGGCAATGTGGTTCTCAGTGTCGATTTGACTCAATGCGCCAAGGCTTTGAGTGTGAGTCCATGATGAATGACTAGGGCGTGCCAGCGCATTTATTTGGCCGGAAACAATCTGTGTGATGGCGCGTTAGCTGAAACTTGAAATACTTGTTTCTGCTTATCCTCTTGCCGAGTGACACTCATATCAATCACTTGTTCACTGAAACTTTTACCAAATAATTGATTCTCAAATATGAGGGGATCTTGACTGTTGTTGAGTTTGAACCTGCCCATAACGATGATTTGATCTGATGGCTGTTTAGGAGAACCATGTGAAGCCAATGAAATGATCAACCCTTGCAGAGGCAATGGTCCGGTAGCATCGCGTAAACTTACCCGTTGTAGAATGATGCGGCTTATTTGTTGTCGATGCTGTTGTAATTCATCAGATGATAGTTTTCCGTCATTATTTTGATCAATGCTCAGGTTCGACATTGATATATTGCCGATTTTTTTATCAACATCATCAGAGCCATCAGCAGCATCAGCATCATAGAGATCAGCAGCATCAGAGCCATGAAGTTCAGTCAGACTATTATCAAGAAAATGAAACGCCGACACCGGCAGTGATAGCACCATAAAGGCACCATCATCGACTAAGTTAATTGTGCCATGTTGGGCCACCATCATATGTGCCTGAACAGATGAGAATGTTAATCCACTCAAGGTGATACAAGTAGTGATCCCTGCAGCGAGTTTCTTTATTAATTTCATGTACTCATACTCTTAATAGGTTTTATGCTTGATGGCTCCATTGACTTCATCATGATGCCAATAGTTAGACAGTTATTTACAGTTCACCTTTTACACAACGTTGAAAGTAGGGGTAGCTGTCAGTGGCATAGTAATGATAAATGCCATCAGGAAACTCAGGAGTGACCCCAACACGGCCATTACACTCATCCAAATCACCAGAACCTGCTACGTACTCCCAATCTTGCGCGAATGTACCCAATGGATATATGTCGCTTGATGGTCTGCTACTGCTGGCGTTGGTCACTAACTGATAACTGCCTGTAATGGTTTTAATGGCAGAACTGGCATCGTCTGCGATGCTATAGCCGTAACGAGCATAAATAGGAAAGCCATCTGCTGCCCAGCCGATAATGGTCATTTTATCGCTGCTACCACCTTGTAAAGTGACGAAGCCTTCTGGCATGCCATGGTAATGGTATTCACCGCCAGGTTGAACATGGGCGTTATTGTCATCGGTGCCAAAGTTGAAACTTGATTGGCCCAATGCTTCAATATTCCAGTTGCCGTCATTGCCAACTAAACTGCAATCATCACCAGAGTCATCACAAGTGCCTGCGGTGCTCGCATCAATTTTTACCCCATTAAGTACATAGCCTAAAACACCTCTGGGGCCACCAAGGGTTGTAGCAGTGTTACTTTCTTCAGGGGTTAAGGTGTAACTGGCAGAAACATCTTGCTCATAAATGCTGTTTGGATTATTTGCATTAGGAAATAATCCCACTTCATGATCAGGGATCCCATTAGCATCAAGCAAGCGTTCACCTTCCTCGCAAGTCCACTCGGCATTACTGGTGTTATAAACCGATTCAGATTCGTTATAGGTGCTATTTACATAATCACACAGCACACCATCTGTTGAACCTGTTGAAGGCGTTTCATTATCAGGGTCGTCTCCAGAATCATCACCAGAGTCATCTCCTGAGTCATTATCAGAGTCATCACCTGAATCATCAGTAGAGTCGTCTGGAGTGGTGATAACTTCATCAGCATCTTCAACAACAGCAGTATCATCATCGCTACTGCCACAAGCCAGTAATGTGCTTGTGATGAGTACAAATAAGGCTGACTTTATTAGGCTAATTGAGTGTTGCTTGGTCGGGGCAAAGAGTTTCATGGCAAGGGCTTCCACTTGTTATAAAAAGCAATTTATAAATAGGCAGTTATCAAGAGCTGTTTACAAGCCTCTAGGTACAGAGGTCTACTTGTTAAGCGCTTGCTTAATTGAGTTTGGTTTATCCTAGCGTTAAAAAGTGCAGAAACGGTGCAGAAAATGAGGGGAAACAGCGTGATTGTTACTTAATTGTTGCGGGTGGTTTGATTAGATTGATTTCCTTTAATACTTACATATGTTTTTTGATTTAAAAATTATTAGCAGTCGAAATGAGGGGAAGAATATTTCCTATGAAAAATAGCGTATCATGCGCGTTTTTATTTTGATGATCTTGTTATGCGCCATTTAAAAACCAGCCACCACCCCGACACACCTAGTCAGTTTGTTGCTCAACAGCAAGACTCAATGTTAACTCGCCGAGCTGCGAGGGCAATTGTACTGCAAGGTAATACTATTTTAATGCTCTATACCGAGCGTTATCATGATTACACTTTACCTGGTGGTGGGGTTGATGATCATGAAGAGGTTGAGCAAGGTTTAGTACGAGAATTACAAGAAGAAACTGGCGCTAAATCAATTCGTAATATTAAAGAATTTGGCTTGTATGAGGAATATCGCCCTTGGAGTCGCGATGGCATGACATTGATTCATATGTTGTCATATTGCTATACCTGCGAGATAGATAGTGAATTGGGTGAAACCCAGTTTGAGTCCCATGAGATTAACAATGGTATGAAACCCGTGTGGATGGATATTGATGAAGCTATCCAACATAATCTCGATACCATGGCGAACAGTGACAAAAAAGGCTTATCCATTGAGCGTGAAACTTTTTTACTCAAATTAATTAAACAAGAGCTGCTCTAATAAGCTGTAGAGCAGACGACAAAAAATAAGATCTTGATAACAAAACTGTGTAAAAGTTAATAAATGTACTTATCAGTGCTATTTATGTTGTAGTGGCGGGTTCATGGTTGGAGTATTATCGGCCTTCCTTTAACTATTTCATATTTTTCCAATAGATAAATATGATGTTGTCAGTGAATATTTGTTATGAAATACCCCATTCAACGCGGTTTTACTTTAATTGAACTTGTGGTTGTTATTATTATTTTAGGTGTACTTGCGGTGGTTGCAGCCCCTAAATTTATTGATATTAAATCCGATGCCGTTAAGGCGAATTTAAGCAGCTTACAAGGCAGTATTCAATCAGCTAATTCGTTAGTTTATTCAAAAGCGGTTATTGGCTCTCAAGAGACACTTGATCCCGGTGAGATTGATCATAACGGCATCAAAATATCGACTACCCTAGGTTATATCACAGCAACTAACGTTAACTTACCTAAAGCTATAGAAGGCTCGTTCGCTCAGATGGCAGGAGCAACTGATGAATTTAGTGAAGATTGGGGGATTTACAATATTCCAAACTCTGGCGTGTATATATTTCCTCAAGGTTATGACATAAGCAGTAATTGCTCATTGCACTATTTGGTTGATGGTAACAATTCAGAGCCCGCTTTCTATCAAATAACTGATACAGGTTGCTAAATTTGCCTAAGTTTTAAAAAGCCTGAAATGCTTATTTCAGGCTTTTTTTTGGATAGTCATTTTTATTTAGGCTTTATTGGCAGGATAAAAGTAAAACGGTAATCAATTATTTAGTAAATAATATATGAGTCAATGCTAAAAATACCTATTTCGAGGTATGCTAATTTAGTATAAGTTAATGATCTGGCTCACAAATATTGATGCGTAATTGTAGCTCTTTTGTAACATTGTTCTAGATCAATTATTTCATTTCATTTCACCTTTATAACATCACTCGAGATGATGAAATAAAAGGATTACAATAAATGAAATTAAGTACCCTCACATTAGCCGTTCTTGCCAGTTTAGCGACTTCTACGGCCTATGCTGAAACTGAAACTGTTGACCCATTGAAAAAAGCCTTTATCGATGACTCGTCAGTGAATGTGCAATTTAGATTGCGCTATGAAGATGTCGATGTTGCCAATGTGGATCAACAAAACCAAACCACATTACGCACACGTTTAACTTATCAAACAGGTGATATATATAATTTATTTGCAGTAGCGGAAGTTGATGATGTTCGCTCTACGGATAATGAACCACTGATCGGTGATTATAAATATACCCAAATCAACCAAGGTTTTATTGGGTATAAAGGCCCTGCTGAAACGTTAGCTAAATTAGGTCGCCAACGCATATTATTAGATAACCAGCGTTTTGTTGGTGGTGTGGGCTTCCGTCAAAATGAACAAACTTATGATGCGGTTTCGATTAAAAACACCGCGATTGAAAACTTGACGGCTTACTATGCGTATGTCGCTAATGTAAATCGTATTTTCCCTGAAGGTTCAGGTAAAGAAGAACATGAAAACGAAACCAGCTTAATCAATATCAATTATAAAGGTTTAGAGTTCGTTAATTTAACCGGTTATGGTTACTTGATTGATAATACTGATGTTGCTGCCTTTTCTACTGATACCTTTGGTATTCGAGCTGCGGGTAATATCAAATTAGATGCGCTGAAAGTCAGTTATGAAGCTGAATATGCGCAGCAGTCTGAAGGGGGGGATAACCCTGTAAGTTACAGCGCGGATTACTACAAGTTAGGTGCGGGTATCGATTTTGACGCCTTTGGCGCAAAAGTGGGTTATGAAGTATTAGGTTCTGATAGTGGTAAAGCTGGCTTTATTACACCATTAGCAACACTTCATGCCTTTAACGGTTGGACTGACAAATTCTTGTTTGGCGGAAAAGGTAACTGGGATAACGGTTTAGTCGATACCCATGTGATCTTAACGGGTAAAGTTGCCGGTCTTAAATTACTAGCCAAATATCACCAGTTTGAATCAGATTATGGCGATATTGATATGGGAACAGAGTGGGGCGTTGCTGCTACTTACCCATTTGCTAAGCATTACAGCTTAGGTGTGAAATATGCCAGCTTCAGCGGTGCAGATGAAGGCTATGACTTTTCAAATGATACCGATAAATTATGGTTAACATTCCAAGCTAACTATTAATGCTAAGCGGATGAAACATCTTGCAGTCACTACTTTGGGTGTGTAGTGACTGTTGTAACTCCCCCCCCCACCTAGTTTGCAGGAATCTAATTGATTCCTGCTTTTTTATGTCTAAGTCTTAAACAACTTTGGCGTGAAAGACTTCAGTTGGCTGAACGAGTTCAGCTTGAGCAGCAATGGTTTGTAGCTCCCACTCTTGCCTTTTATGGGTTTCTTTTAATACCCCATAACAAGCGTTAGTGGCATGTTCAAATGCTGTTACTGCGCTCATGTCTTGTAATAGCCCCCCAGTAAACAACGCTGATATTAAATCCCCCACACCAACAGGCTGGCGGTTAAATTCAAGCTGTGGTCGCTGGGAAATATACATGCCATCTGCAGTGGCTAACATCATGGTAAAGGTGTCATCAGCAATAGAGTGCAGGTGCTTTACTAATACGATTTTAGGTCCTAGAGTCAGTGCTTTTTCGCAGGCGAGTTTTGCTTGTTCTAGGTTATTGATTTCCATGCCTGTAAATTGAGTTAATTCAAATTGGTTAGGCACAATGACATCTGCGATAGGCATGACATCATTGATTAATTGCTCAGTGATCCCGTCTGCCAGAATGCAGCCTTTTTCAGGATCGCCCATCACAGGATCGCACACATAAATCGCAGCAGGGTTTTGTTGTTTTACACTGTTAACGGTATGGATAATTGCCTGGCATTGTTCTGCAGTGCCTTGATAACCTGAAAGTATCGCTTGGCAATCCGCCAGTTTACCTATGTTGTCGATACCTGCCACAAGTTGGTTGATGTCGTCAGCAGAAAATGCACGACCTTTCCAACCTTGTTTATATTGGGTGTGATTTGAAAATTGCACCGTATGAATAGGCCACACTTCCATGCCCATGCGCTGCAGAGGGAACACGGCAGAACTGTTACCTGCATGCCCAAATACCACGTGAGATTGAATTGAAATAATACCTTTCATGTAATGACCTATTATAAGTAAAGTTGTGATGAACAATGCGAGCACAATACTGGAAGAATGCCGTGCTCTGACAATGATGGTGCTGGTTAACGTTAGCTTATAAAGGCTTACGCGATTGATTTCAATATGGCTAATGATAGTCTGTGATCTTGAATAGTCATAATCCTTGTTGATGGATGAAATCCACCAGTAAGGCTTTCTTATGCACAAGGTTTTATGAAGATTCTTAGAAAAGCTATTCGAGCATACAAACACGCCAATCTAATGATTGGCGTTAGTATTTACAATAGTATTGATGGTTATTACTGGTAATAGTTTTAGTAATAGTTTGGCACTAGTACTGTCACGATTACTGTCACGAGTACTGGCTCAGTTTAGTGAGCCAATACAGGTGTTATTCATTACGCAGTAGCTGCTTGAAACTCAGTAAAGTAATCGTTCAATACTGAGCGTGTTTCACGGCCAATTAACTCGTATTCGTGATGAGTTAAGTTTGCTAAAGAAACGCGTACTGATGGATGCACCACGTCAAAGCCTTTACCTGGAAGTAAGATAACTCCCGTTTTGTGAGCTAAACGGAATAGGAAGTCTTTGCCTTTACCGCTGTCTTTAAACCATTCAACAAACGCTTCACCATAAAGTTTGCCACCTAAAGTGTCTAGCTCTAGTAAGGTGTAGTAATCAACACGGTCGACATTTTCTTCAACTTCAATCCCCATGTTTTTGTATAGGGTGATGTAACGTTCACGGATAATGCGTTTACAAGCTGCTTTGTAGTTGTCTTCTAAATCCATTAAGCAATTTAAAGAGAACAACGCCATTTGAACTTGCTGTGGTAATGCTAAACCCGCGGTGTGGTTTAGTGCTACCGCACGGCTATCTGCAACGATACGGTCGATAAATTTAATGCTACGTGGATCAGGAGTGATCGTTTTGTAGCGGTTATCAAGCTCTAGCTGATGAGCTTCTGGTAGGGCACGCATAGCATCATCAAACACATTGCTGTGATGGATACCAATGGTGCCTAAACGCCAGCCGGTTGCACCGAAGTATTTTGAGAATGAGTACACACATAAAGTGTTGTATGGCAGTTTTGCAAACAGTGACACAAAGTTGTCTGCAAAGGTGCTGTATACGTCATCAGTAATGATAAATAAGTCACTACGCTGTGTGTTTACAAAGTCAGTTAAGCGGTTCAGTGTATCGTCAGAAAATTTCACTGACGCTGGGTTTGCTGGGTTAACCACACAAAGTAGTTTGATATCAGTATCAGCTAATTTTTCAATTTCTGATTGCGGTAACTGCCATGTGGTTTCATCAAGGCGAATTTCAACGATTTCTAGATCGTACTCAGCAAGCTCTGGAATTTCTAAGTAAGGGGTAAAGATTGGCGTGATAAGTGCCACTTTGTCGCCTTTTTTAAGCAGACCATTGTTTGCCATTGTGGCGAAGGTATAGGTCATTGACGCAGTGCCGCCTTCAGTCGCAAACAAATCAAAGTCAGAATTCATTGGCAAATCACCATACATTTCTTCGCCGATGTACTGTTTTACCACTTTTTCGATGTTAATCAGCATACGTGAAGGTACAGGGTAGTTACACGCAAGGAATGCGTTAACAAATTCATGTAAGAAAGATTGCTTTTCGATGCCTAAACGGTCTTTGGCATAGCTAACCGCTTTTTGTAAAAACTCAACGCCTTCACGGCCTTGGTTCGCTTTAGCAAAAGTATCGAAACGGGCAACCACACCGTCACCATCTGGGATACCGCCAAACCCTTCATTGAGGTATGAGTAGCTGCGCTCTGACTCTTCTAATGCAAAGTCACCTAAACGAAGGAACGCTTTACGTGGCAAGGTGGCTAAAAAGTTTGGGTTACCACGGCCAGCATCTAACAAAGTGCGATCAGGCACTGCTTGTGCAACTTCGATAAGTTTATCTTTCAGTTCAAATGGGCTTAAGTCGGCAAATTGTGTGAAATCGATTGCCATTAGGTCGTTAGTATTTTGCTTGTTCATAGTATGTACCTATTGATATTTTAAAATCTGATTATTGGCGAGTCAGTTGAGTGAACTCACTCGCCGAAATGTGTTTTGTTTGAAACTATTACGTTGAAAAGTCAGGTTGAAGCTACTGAGTTGAAATGATGCCGACAATGATTGGGCCCCAAAGGGTGAGCAATACATTGGCAATGGCATAAGTCACTGTGAAAGCAAATACTGGTGTCGCGTTGCCTGCTTTTTCAAGTAAGGCTGCGAATGCTGGGTTAGCGCTGCGGCCACCAGAAACACAAGCTAAAGCTTCAATTGGATTCTTAATTTTCAATACGTAATAAGAAATAAAGAATGAAATGATTTGTGGAATAATGGTCACTGCCATACCCAAGAACAATAAAGTTAAACCGTGTTCTTTCATGGTATTAATGGCTTCTGGACCTGCTTGTAGACCAACAATGCCGACAAACACCGCTAAACCAAAATCACGTAAGAAGTTAGATGCACCTAGAGGTAGTGAGCCAATAGCAGGTTTACGGCTACGTAACCAACCCACGAATAAGCCTGAAATTAAACAACCTGCGCCTGAACCAATTGTGACGGGAATACCGGCAATTTCGAAACTGATTAGACCAATTAGCAGACCTGCAACCATACCTAAACCAAAGAAGATAAAGTCGGTGGCAAAGGCTGAACCTAAACGTTTACCAATATTTTTCTCTACACGGTTAATGTCTTTAGCGGTGCCCGTTAACTGAATGATGTCGTCTTTAGCGACGATAAAGTCAGCATCAACATCTTGTGAATGACCACCACGAATAATGTCTGTGACATAAACACCACGGTAAGTATCCGCATTGGCTTTTGCTTTAACTTCAGCAATGGTTTTACCCACTAAGCTGGCATCTTTAGCAATAAGCTGGCGATTTTCTTCAATTAAGTTGATGCCTTTTGGCATAGCGACTTCGCTGGTTGCAGTGCTCATATAACCTGCAATTGCTTCACGGCGGCCTGTGACAATGACAATGTCGCCAGCTTGAATTGTGATGTCTTTATCAAGCTCAATGGCATTACCGTTACGGTCAATCATTTCGATAGCGATATCGAGCAAATCTTTATTGATTTGTTGGCTGGTGCGGCTAATAAAATCGCTGCTGTCATCAATTTGATAGGCACGAGATACCAGATCGCTAATAGCGTTAAACTCACCAGGTGCAAGCTCTGCTTTACCGTCTGACATTTTTTCAGCAAGCTTAAGTGCTTCGCCGCGGATGTCCCATTTCATAAAGGTTGGAATCAACCATGACACCATTAATATTGGACCTAATGAACCAAAGATGTAGGTCACGGCATAACCGACTGCTACGTTGGTTTGCATCAACTGTTTAGCTTCTTCGGTGACGTTACCTAGCTGTGATATAGCATCACCTGCTGTACCAATAATGGCTGATTGTGTTAAGCCACCTGCTGCAAGACCTGCAGCTGTGCCGCTATCAAGATCAAACATCAATGCTGCAGCAAGTACACAGAGTAAACCTGTGACTGTCATGACAACCGCTGACAATAAGATATTGATGGTTTTGAAGTTAAGCGCACTGAAAAATTGTGGCCCACCTTGATAACCGACTGCGTAAATGAATAACGCGAAGAAAATGGTTTTTACACCTGGATCTATTTGTACTCCAAATTGGCCAATTAACACGCCCATGATTAAGGTTCCTGCTACGCCACCCAGCACAAAACGGCCGATGGTGATTTTACCGATGAGGTAACCTAACGCGAGTGTAATAAATAAAGCGATGTAAGGAGATACGGCAAATAGATTTTCGATAATGCTCATAATATTTGCTGCCTAAAATTAAATTCAAAAGTGAATAGTCACTGGTTAATTTGAACCATTTACTTATTCACTATTAAACTGAATGTGAGTGATAGTTCGTGGTTTCGGCAGCAATATTAGGGCAGGAAACTAGACACAATTAATCCCATTTGATGGATTAAACCCTTCATAGTCTTATGTTATGAGAGAAAGTAGAATAGTTTTATGTATTAGGTTATTGATTTTTATGAGCAACTAGAAGTGAGGCTCCTAGCGAGGAGATTATTTTATTTGAGCAAGATTTTGTGAAAACATCCCTTAAGAGATATGAAAAGAGGTGAGTCGTGAAGCCGTATTCTATTCAGACCGAGTGAAAAGTGAAAAGTGATGCGGATACAAAAACGGCTTAATGGTAAAACCCAATAAGCCGTTTGAAGAAAAGTGAGTTACAAATAAGTTAGTCTAAACCTTTAGGGTAGGGATACTCTGCAAAGATATTGGAAACAATCTCTTTAATTGGCGCAATTTGTTTTGAGTATGGTGCCCATAACGCTATAGGGACACTAACATGATCAAGCAACTGTTCAGATTTGAACGTAACGACTTTTTCTTGGTAGCTTGGTGATATGGTCACTAAGCTAGGCAGTAAAGCCCAGCCAACATTCGCTTCGAGTAGTTTTAGTATTAATGTCATTTGATCGATGATTTCATGATCTGAAGATAATATGACTTTTTGTTCCATGTCGTCATCGAGCATGGCTTTCAGTATTAACTGCTTTGATGACTTCATCATAGACATGGTTTTATTTTTAGGGGCAGTCGCCAAAGGGTGATCTTTACCTGTATATAAGTAAAAATCTAAATTCTTTAGGAAGGTAAAGTCGATACTATTAACCACTTTACTGTTGTAAACATTGACAATAGCCAGATGAATACTGCCATCTTCAATGCCTTTTTTGATTTCTGGTTTCGTGCGAACAACATAGTGCACTTTCATATTGGGAAACTCTTCCAGCAACTTAAGACGAATGTCGGTTAAGAGCCCTGGTGACATAAAGCTGCCATAAGCGATAGTAATAGATTCAAGCCCACCAAAAGATAAACTGAGCGCCACTTTATCGAAAGTCAGTGCTTGTTGAACCGTTGTTTTGGCGTAAGTGTAAAGCAGCTCACCATCTTCTGTTGCTTCGACACTGCGACCAACACGATTAAATAAAGCGACTGCGACCTCGTCTTCTAGGTTGGTAATCACTTGCCCAATAGTTGTACGGTGCTTATCTAACTTAACTGCAGCTTTACTAAATGATCGCTGTTCATAAACCGCAACGAATGCGCGTAATTGCTCTAAGCTAAAATTCATCGGGTATGGGCTCCATTTATCATTATTTCTGGTTAAGTGACTCGCCAAGCTACGTCATTTGATGCAGATTGAGAAAATTACCTTCAAGAGTCAGTGTAATTAAACCCTGTATCAATTGAAACAGTAAGTAAGCGTATTCAGTTGCTTATGAGGTATTTTTTTACCTGCTTTGCTCATACTCATCATTTGTTTTAACAAACCCACTCAAAATGGTTTATTTGAGCGATTATTGGCTCATTGAATACGATGTTCGTGCCTCACTAAATATTATTAAAGATAGTCTCTATTCAGTCATTGGTAAAAAGGGTCTGTCTTGGGTTCAAGTTTGATGGGTTACATCCTCTTTAAGCGATTACAACAAACATTAATCAATCGATACAATTATCGTCATTAGCAGTATTGCTTATTTTGTGATGCTGCTCCCTTTTTAGTTATAACTCGATTGGTGACACAAATGCCTCATGAATTTGCGATTGGAGAAGTGTACTTTCCGCCGCTGTTAATCGTTGTAATGTTAGCTTATTTTCTTACCGTCGCGGTTACATTTGTTGCTGGCAAACTCGGTTGGCAGCGTGTTATAGCGTTGCCAGCATTAGTTGAACTTTGCATGGTGGTGATATTTACCGTGCTATTAAGTCGATTTATCGCTTTTACCTAACTCATCAGACTTTGGAGCTCGATATGTTTCGTATAATTACCACACTGGTGATGGTTGCAATTGCTGCAATAGCAGTGTTAAGCCAGTATCAAAACTACGCTGAAAATCCTTGGACCCGTGACGGCCAAGTAAGAGCGCACATTATTCAAATAACCCCAAGAGTGACAGGCCCTGTAACGAACGTGCTGGTAGACGATAATAGCCGCGTTAAGAAAGGCCAATTACTGTTTGAAATTGACCCGAGTATTTACCAAGCTGAGTTAAGTAATGCTAAAGCAAAGCAGATGCAGGCGAGCGCATTAGTAGATAAAGCTAAAAATGAAAATCACCGCGCAGTGGAACTTGAGAGTCTCAAGCACGGCACGGTTTCTGAACTTGATTTGAATAACTTTCAAAACGCGGTGCAAACAGCTAAAGCTAACTTGGCTGCAGCAGATGCAGTGGTTGAACAAGCTGAACTTAATGTGGCTTATACCCATGTTACAGCGCCTACAGACGGCTTTATTACCAATCTAAACCTTAGGCAAGGCGCCCAGGTTGTGGCTAACAACCCTGTTGTTGCCTTGATTGATGAGAACAGTTTTTGGATTGAAGGTTTCTTTAAAGAAACTGATTTACAAGGAGTGAATATGGGGGATGAAGCTCGCGTGACGTTAATGATGAACCCAGATAGCCCGATAGAAGCGAAAGTTGAAAGCATTGGTTTTGGTATTGCTAAGTCAGATGGCAGCACAGGTAATACCCTATTACCTAATGTGAACCCTAATTTTCAATGGATCCGTTTAGCACAGCGTATTCCCGTTAAGATCCATATTGAACATGTTCCTGAAGACGTACAACTGCGTGTTGGCACCACCGCCTCAGTGCAAATTTTTAATGGCGCTTAATAAGCTGCAGACCTGATATTTATGGTGCAAAAGGGGATTAATATGCTGGGTCTTGCTACTAAAGAAGCCATTAAAGTCGCTCTGGCTTTTACCAGTGCCATTGTATTGGCATTGTTATTTGGCTGGGAAAAGCCTTATTGGGCAGCCATTACCGTTGTTACATTGGCGGCAAATGAATCATATAGCCATTCAATTCAAGCTGCACAAAACCGTATTATGGGCACAATAGTGGGGGCTAGCATTGCTATTGCAATGATTGCCTTTTTTGCCCAAGAGCGAATGCTATTTATTGGGACATTTATATTGCTTGCTGGCATTAGTACTGTGATGTCTTATGATCGCAAACACGGATACTTTGTCAGAATTACGTTTATTGTATGTACTCTAATATGCTTTATGGGAAGCTTTGACGATATAACATCAGTCAATATGATTTTTCTTCGCTTACAAGAAACATTACTGGGCGTGGTGATGTTCTCGCTTGTGTATCGATTTGTCTGGCCGATAAATTCTGAAGTCAATTTTTATGCACAACACAACAGCATCACAGAGCAATTAACTGAATTAGTTGCAGAGCTAACCGACTGCTTGAATGGCAAAAAAGAGGTGAGTATAGATCAGCTTTTAGCCCATCAGGCTAACTTAGTTAAGATGACCGAAAGCATCAAATCCCAAAGTTTAATTTTAGATTTGCCCAGTGCAGGGAGTTACCAATTATCCCATCAACGTAAACAGTGGAAGCTATTGACCATTGCGAGTTACGAAACGATTGAGCGTTTAACTCAATGGCTTGAGCAAGCTAAGAGTATCGTCGGCAATGCAGATGCTAATCCTGAAGTGATTAAAGTGTCTTTACTGCAAGCCGTTTCTAATGAAGATAGCCTTATTCAACTGAACGAAAAATTGATGCAGAGCGCATCAATGGTGACGCGTATTCAGGTAGCTAAAGATTATTTGCTGAGCACCTCAACACGTATTGATAAAAACAGCAAAACCTTTACTGATATTAACGTGACTTTGACATGGCAGGAGTTAGTTAAACAATGGGATATTGCGCTTCCGCTATCGTTGCGCATTAAAGATGGCTTAATTGTAATGGCGGCATTAGCGACCAGTTTTGCTTTGTGGATATACACACCATTACCTAATGGCTATATGTTTCCGATGTTGTCTGCGGTGATGGCTGTTAATTTAAGTGCATTACCAAAATTTATTGTGAATGAAGCTTTGGTCGGTATCTGTATTTTTGGCGCTTTAGTGACATTGGAATATGTATTTATCATGCCTTCTTTTACAGAAGTGTGGCATTTAGCCATGTTCTATTTTGTCAATATAGTGGTGATTTGGCGACTTTGTGCAGCACCTCAATTAGCTTTGCAAAAAGTGATTGGTGCTAATTTACTGGTAGTGCTAACCATGAGTGCGCTGCACCTTACACCAAGTTTTGATATTACGGTGTCATTAAATATGTTGGTACAGGTATTCATGGCGATAGCCGTCGTTCGGTTTTTTGTGGGCGTATTTAAAGAGGGCTAATAGCTTCGAATGAAATTTTGCAATGCTTGACTCAACTGAGTTCAAGCTTGTGAATTTGCTGACGACAAAATCAACAGTTGAATTAATTTTTAATGGCGTGGCGGTTTCAAATTCTTAACAAGTGCAACGTCATCCTTGCTGTTTTTTTACACGCTGCGTGTAGATTTAACCTTAAGTGAGTTAACACTTTTAATCCCCAATTAGTCTTGTAGCATGCGATTTAAATTATGTCGTTTGGCAAGTTCACGCCTTTAAATGGTGTGCTGCAAACTGGGGAGTTAACAATGCTGACTTATCACCAATCTGTACGCTTACAAGTTGACAATGTATTGGTTCAATATCATATCTTTGATACTGATGAGCCTTTAATGGTGACATTTCCCCCTTCTAGTAATGCGATGTCGCAAGAGCAAGTTGATGCTGACCAGCAGGCATGGAGTTTTCAGTTTTTTGCTAAAAAGAAAATGAATGTGATTTCGTTTAATCATATTGGTGGTGAAACCCATTATTTTGACTCAGCAAAGTTTGCCGCATTTATTGATGACTTGTCTGATTCATTATTCCCATTTCCCGCTCGGATTGGTTATGGCTGTAGTAAAGGCGGTTTTGCAGCAGCATTTCATGCCAAAGCGTTAAAGCTAGATAAAGCCTTATTACTCATGCCGCTAAGTACCTATTGGCAACCTAATGCACCGTGGGATCCAAAGCTGAGTAAACACACCGAACTGCAAGTTCAAGATATGTCTCATATTGATGCAAGCCATTGTGAAACGCCATTAACCATTATCTACGATCCATTGTTTATTCCTGATACTTTACATAAAAAACGCTTTAAATCCTGTGTTGCTAGTTACCGCATACCTGGTGTGGGCCACAGAATTGCGCGGGCTTTACAGCATACAGGTTCGCTTAAAGAGACAATATTGGAGTTTAGAGAGGGTGAAATTGATGCTGATCGTTTTTATCGAGTTGCAAGAAAGCGAAAGCAATTAAGTTATTACTTTCGTTCAATTGATAAGTCCAGTACTCAAAAAATGACACCTAAGCGTCTCGGGGTCATCTATTTACATCGATTTTATCAATATAAATCCCAGAGTATTGATCTGAATAAATTAAAATCTCGACTACAACAAAGTGTTGAAAAACGGGTTAATAGCCTTTGTGGTTTGGTGCAAGGGAAAAGCATTATTGCAGTGAGAAATTTTGCTGGTGGAACTGCGTTTATGTTTTGTTAATTTACCAGCTTTCTTGGGCTGTTCTGAGTTTGCAGTTCATTGCTCTCAATTTTTTTGGGGAGTAAATAAATACAAAATGAGCATCTTGCTCGTTTTTAGCCAATTAGACTCACTCTTCTGCAAAGCATAGTTTCTAAATTCTTCTTCGTTTTCCCTTTTCCCTTCATGCCTTTTAGGGGGGGATTTATATCTCAGTTAGGTGTCATTTGATTTTATTTTTGGCGTTAAATGGTAACTATTACTGCCAGTAATCGGCGATTATTTGTGCTGTTAAAGCACAGTTATTCATTTGGTTGTCAAACAGAGCTGATGTTGCAAATGGCTTATGTTGCAAATGGCTTATGTAGTAAATGACAGTAGCGCTCTTGAATAACAACAATTGATTATCTAACTTTTATTGGAGGTATTATGTCTAAGCTTAATCAGACTTTATTGCTAAAAACTGCAGGTCTTGTATCTACTTTTGCCGTTGCCGCAGTGATGAATTTTACCGTCATTAATAGTAGTTATGCTGAGCAGTATGTTTTTCCTCAGCAAAATCAAAGTTCAGAGCTACAGGCTAGTGATGAGGCAAGTTGTAATAGTTGGGCTGTATCGCAAACTGGCTATAACCCAAGTCAGCCACAAACTATCGCCACAACAACACAACCGACGCAAGTTACACCAGATAGTAATGACTCTGCTGATAGAGGCTCTGGCATGCGAGGAGCTATGGCTGGTGCAGCCGCTGGCGCTATGATTGCCGAATTTGGTGATGATGATAGTAGTGACGCTGCGCAAAATGGAGCAGCTATTGGCGCTGTGGCAGCAAGACGTCAAAGTCGCCGCAGTAATATTCAACAAGCTGAACAGCAACAACAAGCGGCTCAGCAGCAAGCTGCGCAACAACAGGCTCAGCTACAAACTGCAAATGTCCAAGGCGAGGAAAACTTTTATCAAGCTCGCGCAGCTTGCTTAGAGGGTAAAGGCTATAGTGTTAATTAGACTTTCATTAAAAGATCTATTTATAGCTAATACATAGCCACCCATTATTTTGAAGCTATAACATAAAGCTAGACTGGGTGGGCTAATTGATGAACTACAACCTTCTTTGAAAAATTATTTTCAAAGAAGGTTGAATACCGAGGCCTAGACACTCCCCCCACGAGCTTTGAAATTTGCGAGCTGGACAACGATTTGGGGATAAGGACAGTTTAATCACGATAGGGCATGATTACTGTTTTTTGTTAATTGTAATTACATAGTAAGTGGCAAAAGGCCGAATAAACTGCCAAACAAGCAGTAACGATGCTAACGGAAAAAACAAGCTATAAATGTTGAAGTCCGCATGGCCCTTGGCTGCATCTATCATCCATTGGGAAAACGCTGACGTGGCAAAAAAACTATAACCAATTACAAATAACATTAAAAACTGCGCTTTACCTTCAATAAAGAGTGCCAATACTCTGCCGAATGTGGACAGTTTTCCGCCTTGAGAAGCTTCATGCATTGGCATTTTTTTAAGTTTAGACCGAGCAATGACAAAAATGATTAAAGCGAACAAAGGTATTAATACAAAGAGGGCCCACTGCAAGATATAAAGGTCAGCAATTTCACGCATAGCAACTGATCTATAGTTCATTTCTGCATCAGAAAAAGGACCTAATTTTAATAATTCCCAATAAAATTCTAAGTTTTCCATATGAATATAAGGCATTCTGAATTGCTCGAACCACATAAATAACGTAAATAGTCCAAGGTATAAAGCCAGTAATGAATTAACAGCTAGAGTCTCAGTTGATTTTCTTTGTGCGATTGAAGGCGTTATTGAAGTGTTAGTTTGAGCTGTAATACATGCACGAAAAAACATACTAATATTGTGAATATGATACTGCTTAAAAGGCATATTAATCTCTATTTTTAATTTGAAAAATTTATCCTCAAAGCATTATATGATAATTCTATATCAATGAAATAATTATGGTTTATCTTACTGTGACCTCCTATTATCAACTAGATATTCGTTAAGTTATATGGCTTTATGTGTCGATGAGGTAATAGCTTTTTGTGCGGATGCTTACAGTTTTTTTGAAAGTTGTTGGGTTTCTTTTACTTATTCTTACTTTGATCACCCACACCCACACCAAAATTCATTTACTGATGGCCAAAGGACTAAATACTTCATCATTAATCACCGAATATTAAGCAGTAACTAAAGCCTTGTAGAGTGTTTGATATTTAGTCACATGGAATGGATGACCATGTTGTTGCTACTCCATAGATTTTTCTATCCATTTTTTGAAATATGAAATGCGAGAGTAGTTTTCAATTACCCCATATTTAGCTTCTTGCCATTCTGTTGGCTCTGCATTTTGCCATGAACTAACGCCCACAATATAAAGTCGATTATTCATTTTAAGTAGTGCGGGTCCACCAGAGTCCCCTGGACCACTAATACCCTCTAATGCCAAAGAGTCTTGTTCACTATCAAACTTAAACCGAACCCACTGCCCAGAAGTTTCTGTGACAACATTTTGCGCAGCCCTTAATCGAGCATCAGCACCAACAATTCCTACTTCACCAGTGCCAAAGTCTCCGCGACCGATAAACGTCAAAGTTTTATGAAGTTCATCTTCTTTGTCATATAAAGCAACAGTTTCACTATTAGGGATAGTCGATTGTAACTGGACAAGCGCTATATCATTTGGAAATTGCTTATCTTTCCAATCTGGATGTTTAACAACTTTCTTTATCTTGTAGTAAGAATCTTTAAACCTGACTTTTCCATCAATTAACAAATAATTGGCAACATGAGCAGCGGTAATCACCCAATCTTCGGCAATTAGAGTCCCAGTTCCTTCGACAATTTCTTTATCTCTATAATTTCCGTAAAAGGTAACTATCGATTTATTATCTTTTGCAAATTCTAGATATTTAGACTCATCTACATCATGTCGCATTATAATTGCACTCGATGGAAATGATAAAACGAGTAGGATTAAGAAACTCCATTTCATGAATTATTCCTTTAACGCCCGTCTCAACTGCCGGAGGTCAGATTGCAGGCGCTTGTTATGTTTTTGCCAGCCATTTATACATGACTAGCGCGTCTACGTAACCCAACTTAGGGTGATTGAACGCTTTTGGTAAACGGCCAACTGTCTCAAAGCCCAGCTTATCCCATAAACGAACAGCACCTTCGTTGCTTGAGGCCACAAAGTTAAATTGCATGGCCAAGTACCCTAAATCAATGGCAGCTTGTTGGGAATGCTCACACATTGAAGTAGCTAGCCCTTTGCCTCTGGCTGCAGATGAAACCATATAGCCACAATTACAGACATGATTTCCTGGCCCAGCTTGATTTGTTTTAAGGTAATAGGTGCCAAGAATTTCCCCGTCTTCTTCGAATACGTAAACTTTTCTTGGTGTTTCTAGCCAAATCTTTTCCGCTTGCTCTTTGGTTGTAGCCGGATCGTAGGCATATGTTTCTCCCGCAGAGACTATTTCACTGAAAACTGGCCAGATTTTTTCCCAATCTGATTTAGTTGCCTCTCTAATGTTCATAGCTCGATCTCTCTAAGAAAACATAACGCCGCAAACAAAGGCGCGCTTTAGCGCGTCCTTTTTGCTTTGCCTTGTTATGAGTGTTGTATAAAATAAAATGCATACATAAATGGTGTTGATATTAAACCTGCTATAACTGGTAATAACAATATAACCAGAACGTTTTGAAACCATTTTAGCCGAACAACATGCCTTACATAAAGGTATGAAAATATTAAGCTAAAGGGTATACCTAAATAAGGACCATAATCATAACTTACAAATAATAAGCCTAAAGGCAATAGCACCTGTAAAAAAGCTAAAGTAAATCCAAACATTATTGCACGGCGCAGTAGCTGTGCAGTTACTCCAACTCTCTTAAGTAAGACATACGATGGAGGTACAAAGCATGAAAAATAAGTTGTTAATACTAGAACAGAAGTTAAATCCATAATTACTCATAACGATCATAGTTCATGAGCCGTAGGTCTCATGTAACGGGTTGTTCTTTACTTCGGAGAGAGGAGGTTGTCGCTACTCAATCCGTGAGTTCATATTCCATGCCCTTGGGGCTTAATTGAAGCCCCCCTGCGGCGTGAGGGAAGCATCGCTTCTTTACTTGAAGTCAATTGCAGGTCTCTTTAAAAGCTACGCTTTACGAGCCTTAGCAAGTGCCTTCAAGCTACCATAAAATAGGCGTTTCTTCCATCACGTTTGGTTCTATCTACTCCCTCGGCTAGACTAAAATATCACTTCTTTTTACTAAAAAATCGTCTACCGCAGGTCAAGAACGCCCGCTTAATGGGCAGACAACGCTACCACTTTACTTAACATAAAGTACCGTAAACACAGAATTTCACGAGTGGTAATAAACTGGCCAAGCGTTGGCTGTCCCTATTGAAGCGTTTGTTAAGTTACGTTTTTTTTGTTGCTTTCCATTCATCAGACAGTATTTTTTGTGTCAGAGTTGATAGTTGTTCAACTAGATGACGGGTATCTATATTGTCATGATAATTTCTGACTATCTCAGAAAGCAGTGCCACTAAATTTTGATGATCTTTTTCATTGGCGTTGATATGTAGCTCAATACTCGAATACAACAAAACTAAACGTTCATAACGAAGTAGATCTTCTTTGTGAGCTACAGAGCCATTAGTTTTTGATTCTGATTCAGTGGGAGAAATATGGAATCTATCAATGGCCACGATTGAAACAAACTCAGCTATTTTATCTCTTAGTGCATTAATCCAAGCTTGGCGCATAGGGGCAATTACTTGCCTTTTTGAAATTCTAGCATTCACTAAAGGACTAACGAATAGAGCTAAAAAAGCTATAGCTAACGCGCCAATTGAAACCAGCTCATTAACTCCTATGTTTTCGACAAAACATTCTTTAATCTCTACCACAGAGTCTCCTCAATGAATTAGTAACTTAACGCCCATTTAAGGGGCTGATAATTGTTTGCTAAAATTGTGTAGCGAAGCGAAACCGAGCAAACTGTTAGCAGTCCCGCTTTAAATTCTTGTTAGGTATACTCTTCACCGAAACTCTCGTAACACTTTGGAAAGTAACCCCAAACTCTGATTGTTGACTTGGTTGTTTCGAACTCAAAGCCAATTTTGCGCACCAAAGTTAATACAGTTTCAGTTAGTTCTATATCAATCCACTCAACGTTAAGTAATGGGAATGGTAAGTGATAATACCATTCGCTATCCCAGCCCGATATGTAGCCATTAACTACCTTAGTTCGGTAGCAAGGTGGATTAGGGAGTTCTCGCATTTCTGAGATGAGTTCATTCCATTTTGTGTTATTGGCAGCACCAACTAATTGCTTTTCAGCAATGATCCTTTTAGCTACTTTCACGTCCTTTTCATCGGACACTGCATCAGCCATTGGCAGAAGACTCATGTGTATACCTAACGCCGCGTTAAGCGGACAAAAATTGTGGGTTATAATGTGTAGCGAAGCGAAACGTAACCCACTGTTTTTGTTCCGTTTAAACGCCTTGTTAAATTGATTATTCGCCAACACACAAGCTACCTAAAAACTGCTTTAAAGACTTTGATAGTAGAGTCATGTTGTATTCCCAAGGCTCTCCATCATAGTTTGCTTCTTCATGATCCCAATGATAGATATAACCATATTCATGATCTTTCAATGAAATACAAAATGCATCTCCGCCTGGGCTATCAGCAAAAGGTAAATACCCTTGTGGAATCATCCCGACATGTTCTTTAATTTGCCTCACTAAGTCATCGTGTCTCGATTCATCTAAAACAGCATAGAAGTAACCAACAAAGTCAAAGTGCTCATCATTATGGCGCACTCCATCTAAGCTTGGGCGACCACCATTATGCTCTAATAAAAATGACTTATAATCAGCAGGCAATTCAAAGCCAATTATATTCTCGACAATATTTAGGTCATCAGAACTTATTGAATTGTGGCTATCTAGTAATTTCACGATACCTCCATATCAATTTAACGCCCGCCTCAACTGCCGGAGGCCAATGGCGCCTTTTGTGCGGCTTTTTGCACAAAAGGTGACAGTGGCCGGAGGTCAGATTGCAGGCGCTTGTTAAATGCATTTATTGTAACCCTGCTCTCATTGGTAATGGGATGCCCCAAATCATTGCTAGAAAACTGGTAAGTAAAATTATACTCGCTATACCTATGGCGGTTAATACACGAAATAATAGTAATCTTAATTTTTCTCTAAAATCAGCCCACGCTTCTATTTTTCTTTCGTCTTGCAGGGCTTCATAATTATCAAGCAGCTTAGAATAGTTTTCAGGCATGGCTGATAAATATTGCTTTAGCTCAGGATTAGTCTCACGTACTGTCTCGATGAGCTCTCTTCCATTATCTTTTAGTTCGGGTCTTTCCTTTAGGATGTCTCTCGTCGTAGTAACAGAAAGCTCTAAGATTCTTTCCAGGCTCTTTACATGATTTTCTCTAGTTGGGTGCCCAGTAATTGGCAAGGTACCAGCAAGCTTTACTAAAGCCTTGGGGAGATTTTCCTTTATACCCATATTCATCCTTATTTGAACACTTCAAGCATTTAACAGCTTATTAGCGAGAATTCCGATAAACACCCTAGGCCACTTACCAAAACTCAACCACTTTTTAGCTTGATTTATTAATAATTTTAATAACTTAACAGCCAGCATAATTTAAATCAATCGACTAAATAGTGGATAAAACCGAGAATTGAGATAACCGAGAATTAATTTGGGTCGTTATGTAAACTTCCTCTGTGATAAAATAGTTATTTTTCAATGGTATATATTTGTTCGGATGGTAAATCCGAGAATTTTTGCTTTTACATAACGAGAAGCAAGTGCTGTCAATTGCTGCTTTTTAATTATAACTGTATATCCATACAGTCATATAAAGCTAACAAACTTTGGGTAAAAACGTTTTACCAGCACCAACTTTATACTTAATTTATATTGGCTCTTTTTCAGTAGTCCATTACTACAATTTAACCCATTGCCTGCCGCTGGGATGTTCAGGATGAACGGAATGTCGCGATCACATGGTCAATGATGTTCCCTACATCATAATGACATTTCCCATATCCCTATGGGTCAGATGTGAAAAAGCGGCCTTTTGTGCAGATACATCCAAGACACGCCGTAAACACATCCCTGTGGGCTCTGCGAAAACATCCATGTTTTCGAAGGTCTTGAACGTATCTACACTGGGTTTATTGTCTCTTCGATTTGACAGCATTGGTGATAATTTAAAGAGCTAAAGCTAGTAGAACTTACATTTAAAAGACTCCATTTGAATTGAGGACGTTGAAGAAAATAGCGTGAGCCTGACAGGACGTCAGGCTAGCTTTCGCGGTGCAGGGATGCACCATCGGAAGCGTTAGCATTTTCGAATAAGGCCGAAGCAGTAATCAAACGAAGTTTAAAGCTGGATCAATCCCCGTTGAAAATATGCGCTTTTCAGCATTTTTCGTTGGGGCTGCGGGGTGTTCCAAGAGGGTATTGCAGTTGATACCCTCTTGGTCGGGTGTGGGTGGAAAACCCACGACTTTAATCCAAACGAAGTTTGGAAATATAGAAAGGAAATTTACGGTCTAACTCAGGTGTTAACTAAGCATCACGACTTTGTTTTTAAAGTAGCTAACAAGTTTTGAGGCTGGAATGTGTTACACCTAACTCAGCCAAGCGAGCAACACGCCCTAATGACCTTTAGATTGTTTAGGTTCAATATTGCTTTGCAGGTATTGACGACAAAAGTCTGCTTTGGTTAGCGGTGTGGAAAACATAAAGCCTTGTAGGTAATCGCATGATAGCTGTTTAAGCAACAGCTGCTGGGCGCGAGATTCAATTCCTTCCGCAACAACTTGTACGCCGATATTATGGGCCATAGTAATAATTGCTTTTACTAATGCGACGCTGCTTTCGTTAGTTGTGATATTGGTTATAAATGAACGATCGATTTTGATGATGTCGATATCAAGCTCTTGCAGATAAGCTAAAGATGAATAACCCACGCCAAAGTCATCAATGGCAACTTTAATTCCGTTGTTATTAAGTAGCTTTAATTGTTGCTTAATAGACGAGTCTGGTGTCATCAAAGTATTTTCTGTTACTTCAATTAAAAAAGCACCATGTGGTAGCTTTGATTTATTACAATCTAATATCCATTGATCGATCCACTTTCCAGAGCGATCTATTTCGGTTGGGGATGTATTTACACTAATTTGTATTACTGTGCCCTGTAATTGATAAAACTCAATTGCATCAGCAATAACTTGCTGACGAACCCAATTACCAATTTCCACTATAAGCCCGCTTTCTTCGGCTACTGGAATAAAGTCGTTAGGTTCAATTAAACCCCATTTAGGATGATTCCAGCGGATTAATGCTTCTACTTTCTTTAATTGGTTGCCGTCAATATTAACAATGGGTTGATAGAATAATTGGAACTGTTCAGACTTAATCGCTTGCCTTAATTCTTCTGTAAGGCGTCTTTTACCCAATGCTTGTTCTTCCATTGAAAAAGAGAAAAACTCGTAACGGTTACGTCCCTTACTTTTGGATAAATACATTGCTTGATCTGCGTGTTTGACCACATCTTCAATGGTCTTACCTTCGCTAGGGAAGAAGGTTAAACCGATACTACTAGTAATATAAACTTGCTCATTTTTAATGGTAATCGGTTGCACTAAACTGCTTTTAATGACCTCGGCAATTTCGCTGGCACGACGTTGATCATTAATGCCTTCAACGATTAAGGTAAATTCATCGCCACCTAAACGAGCCACTGTATCATGACCTCGAACGCAGTTTTTCAGGCGTTTAGCGACCTGTTGTAACAACAAATCACCGTAATCATGACCAAGGGTGTCATTAATCTCTTTAAACCCGTCTAAGTCAATAAATATAAGGGCGAAAATCATTCCTTCAGTATCTATCAATGATTGCAATTTTTCATAGAAATAACGTCTGTTCGGCAGGTCGGTCAAGCCATCTTGATAAGCGAATTGGTGTAATTTCTCATTAGCGCTTTCAAGCTCTTCGGTTCTACTTTTTACCTGACTTTCTAAGCGCTTATCACGTTGCTCAATGGTTTCAAGCATGTCATTAAAGTGAGCGCTTAACTTGCCAACTTCATCATGAGATAACTCTTTGGCGCGCAAACTATAGTCATTGGAGTCAGATACTCGTTCTGCAATAGTCGCTAAATGCAATATTGGGCTTAAAAAACGGCGCCGTAAGATGAGCGACAGTGAAAAACTGATCCCTAGGGCAAATATCAACAATATGATAATGAACTGGCCGTAGAATTTAACGCGAGTAGTGATATAACTTTCATCGGCTAAGATGTGAATTTGACCATACTCTTGTTCATCTAATGTCAGAGGGTTATTAATTTGGGTTACATTTATCGGTGGGTTTAAAATATTGTCTGGCTCACGGGGCGTTTTACTGACAAATGCCAATACCTTGCCTTGGTTATCAGTAATTGTGACTGACACAATATCGCCGCGAAGTAGAATAGGCTCGATCAGTTCTTGTATTGCGTCTTGATCATCAAATAGAACAGCGGCTGTAATATTGGGGGATAGCATTTTAGCGATGGTTTGTAAGCCATCAACTTGCTCACGTTTTGCAGTGGTAAGTTCGTAGGCGCTGAATACAAAAGTAACGGTGATAATGGACGCAAAAGAGACCCCCATTAAAATCATGAGTAACTTTTTGCTGATGGTGTTCATCGAGAAGAATCTAGTCATGGCATCACCTATCCAGCACGCGACCAAGTCGCAGTACTTTTGAACTCATGGTGATACCAGATTGCTGTAATTGTTGCGGTGATATCTCGAACCTTACTTTACCACTGGCAATGAAAAAACGAATATGACCGCCAGCTTCAATGGTGCCTTTTGATTCGCCGACAATCATAGTGTTGGCTAAAGCTTTAGGGTGAACATTGTGCCAGTTGACCCATTGGATGAATGTTTCAGAGGTAATGAATAACAATTGGCAATGGTTAAATTGTTCTCCCTCAAATTGAATTTGTTTAATCAGAATAGGTTTGTCATCGACACTGCGCTGCTTAAGTGTTGATTGTGCGGTATAGACAAAAGCGGCGTCAGCGCTGCACAAATTAAAATATTCATCCTTGGTGGTATTATCTTGCCAATTTCCGTAGCGGGCGAAGTTATATAGGAAACCTGCTTTGAGTGCGTGTTCTTGCTCAGCCGTATTTGCATTCGGGCTACTGAGTAGCAAGAATGAGAATAGTAAAACCTGTAAAAACGAAGTGATATTGCGCATTAAGTTAATTAGAAGTTCGCCGTTACTTTGAACAATACACTTTCATCAATGTAATTGGGGATAGTGTATGTTTCTTGTCGATTTGCATATTCAAGATGACTACCTGCAAATAAATTTTTTCCAGTGACCGAGACAGCCCAGTCAGGAGTCAGTGCCCAGCTCCATGTTAAATCAAGCAAGGTGTAGTTTTCTGATTGATAAGCATCACTGTTTTCTACTCTTACCGAGGCAAAAATATTATGGTTATCAAATACGTGAATATCTGCTTTGGCAAAAATTTGTCGAGTTGTAGAGTCGCGTCCAATGGCTGGAAAAGTATTCTCAGGAAGATCATAATCGAAGGTGTTATAGCTATAACCTAGCTCAGCGTTAAACATTTCAGCAGGTACCCAAGACAACACAATATCGCCGCCTTGAGTGGTTACATCAGCGGTAGAAACGATATCAAATTGGATGGTTGTTTGAGTTAAGGCTTGTGAAGCCAGTTGTATTTGACCTGCTTGGAAAAGGGCTAGAACAGGTAAAAACTGCTCCATGTTAGGGTCAATATCAATAACAGCAACGTTTTCAGCTTCCGTATGATACACAGATACATCAATATTCCAGGCATCCTGCGATAAACGATAACCTAACTCATAGGATAAAGACGTTTCTGCTTCGACTTGATCATTGCCATTGAGATAGGTTTTTATGTGGTAATCGTCTATTGCCTCAATGCCTGTTGATAAAGGCAGAATATCGCTAACTTTCTGACCATTAATCGCATAATTATCATTAAACTCAATAAGTGAGGGGATACGAACACTTTGGGATACTGATGTCCATAGTACTTGATTGTCTTCGGGTTTCCAGAGCAACCTTGCTAAAGGCTGATACTCCCAATCAGTTAAGTCATTATGCTCAGCTCTGGTACCAATAACAAAATCAAGCTGTTCTGGAATAAGGGCAAATTGTGCCTGAACAAAGCCGCCGAATTGTTGTAAGTTATCGAAGTCTTTATCACTATGAAGAAATAAACTGTCTTCAAATGAAATCGTGCTATAGCGGTAATTTAATCCCCAATCGAGCTGTAAAGCTTGATAAATAAAGTTCATTTGATAATCAATATCAAAGGATTCAAATTCTTCTTGAAGGTAGGTTTGGGTACCTGATTGATCCAGCCACGATACTTGGATCATTTGATTTGCTGAGTCTGATATTCTATTTTCAAGCCGAGCCATTAATCGTGAGTCAGTGCGCTCTAGCTCACCAGAAAAGGTCACATTTTCATTAGTATCATCCACAACGCCGCGATAGTTTTGTCCAAGTGTTGATTCCGTCATATCGCCTTGAATAAAACCAGACCAGTCATCATTGAGAGAAAAATCCAGTCGACCACCTAAGGAGTATTGCTCTGTGGTGTCATTGGGTTCAACAGTTAGGCCTTTTTTAGAAGCATTACCATCTTTCACGTGGCCATAAACACGGTAGCTTCCACTGCTGCCTATATCAGCACCATAGCGAATATTAGCATCAATATTAACTTGGCTACCGCTAGCTGCGTCCACAAACAGGCCGCGAGTATCAATGCTGTTTTTAGTAATAATATTGATCACGCCATTATTGGCATTACTGCTCCATAGTTGTCCACCCTGACCACGGATCACTTCGATGCGCTCAATATCATAAAGAGGCACGTTGAGGGTTTCCCAATAGACAGCGGAGAATTGGGGGGTATAAAGACTTTGACCGTCAATCATGACCAACATTTTACTGGAAAACCTTGAAGCAACCCCGCGAGCCGATATAGCCCATTGGTTGTTATCAAGTTGGCGAACCACGAGTCCTGGCACCATTTTTAATGCTTCTGGAACCGAGGATGCACCAGAATGTATGATCCGTTCTTTAGTGAGAACATAAATGGAAGTTGCGGTATCGAAGGCTGATTGAGAACGTTTCATTGCAGACGTCACTTGGACATCCATTGCCATTAATAACTCTAAATCTAAATCTTCCAGTGAATCGACAGCCTGAGCTATAGGAGATATAACCATTAAGGGGATTAATAAGTTAAAGTGTCTTTTCAAAGTTTACTCTCCGACAGTGTGCATATGCACTGTTATTCGCAATGTGCCTTTGTCGCGCTACTACAATTTATCTTATCATGTTAAATAATTGTTGAGTGCTTTATGTGATTGTATTATTACCTTTTGCGATATAGATCCATTAAGTGGCATGAAGCTGGTATTAATCAATTTATGGCTTAATGCAAAGATGAGCTTTTAAGTGAGAGAATAAGAAAACTACTTTTCACTTACTGAGGATCATTAATCGCTCAGTCATTTATTAGCGATTTATTGGCCTTTTATATACTGGCCTTTCATTTACGGGCAATTCACTTACCGACCATTCAATTATCAGCCATTCATTTATGGACCATTCATTTATGGATCATCTATAGGTAAATACTCATGAGTTGAGTGCTCACAAATTCCTATTTAGTTTGAGATCCTTTAGCTATAATTTACTTAATATAAATAAGTGTATACCAAACATTAGCATTATGCTTCTTGGTTTAAATCTAATAAAAGCTAGGGTTACTGGCTTTGAATAATCACCTGTCGTTGAATAACTGTGGCAAATAAAAAAGTGACCTATGCCGGAGAGGATAGGTCACTTCCATTCCATATACTTAGTATGCGTAACCAGTATGTTTATTACTTAAACTGTAAAAGGTCGCTTGGACATAGTCATCTGCGTCACCCGTGTTGTTTTGGTTATAAACACCGGCTTTAAAGTACATATATTGGTCGCCTGCATCATAAGAGCTACCACTCATATCCACTTCTTCAACTACATCAGCTTTACCTTCACGCATGATAGTCACGGTTAAGGTATTTCCCACTACTTTAACTTGGTAACTGAACTTCTCATCAAGGCTGATGCCATCAGCAGGATCTGAAGCTGAGCTGCTGCGAGAGCCAATCATTTCGTAATATTGTTCAGAACCAGTAATAGGCTCATGGGCAATATAGATTGAACCTTTGCTATTTGATGGTAGTTTGCGGTAATACAGGCGTAGCGGCTCATCATCGTTAGCATGAATTTGGCCGACAATCACACGTCCAACTTGGCTACTGTCACCTGTGGTCGTCACATAGTTAACGGCAAGCGTTGCTTCTAAAACGCCATCAACGCCGCCTGCTGCATTTTGATCTGACGAAGGTGCGCTGCCAAATACCCAGTTGTTGCCGCCGACACCTTGAGTGCTATAACTGGTATCTCCACGGCGCAACATCTCACGTAACTCAGTACGGGCGTAGCTGGTGTTAGTTGAGGTTTTTGGTGCATCAATTGGACATCTAAATACCATGCCTCCGTCTGCAGCAGTATAAAAATACGGAGTACGACTATAACCACTGGATAATTCGATTTCTTTAATGGTGTCAGATTTACCATCACTATTTTCATCAACTGGGACACCTAAGGTCCAGTCCACTAATTCAAAGTTTCCAGAAGGGGGTAAATCAGGATCTAAGTTACCGACAGGATTACTGGGTTCGGTTGGGTCAGTAGGTTCTGTAGGAACAGTGGGTGCAGAACCATCTGAACAACCATTAATTTTAGTTTCAATGATGCTATTCCAAGTATTAGATGAATTACCGTAACCGGTTATTCTCACTAACTGAGCACTGGTATCCGTGACATCGTATTCTTCTAGTCCAGCATTACTGCCACTTGATTGACCTGAAGATAAGACTGATGCCCAACTGCTACCATCTGCAGAAGTTTCTATATCAAAGTACGATGCGCGCTCATTACCTTTAAACCAAGCAACAGACACTGATTTCACTTCTGACTGTACACCTAAATCATAGGTAATGGTTTTACCTTCTCCATTAGATGACCAACGAGATTCAGTATCATAGCTGTTATCAATGGTATTGCTCGGTCCATGACCATCATTAGTGCCATTATCTGTTGCGGCTACAATGGTTAGGGCGCTACTGCCTGCACAAGTGACTGGTGTAGTCGGCTCTGAAGGTTCAGTTGTATCAGATGATGTTGTAAGTTCGAAAGAGTCAAAACGACCTTCATTACCAAAGTATTCCCCATATATGGTAACGCTAGTTGCTGAGCCACTATTAAACGATACGCTGGCCTGTTGCCAGTCGCTGCTACTGATGTTGGTTGATTCGCTCACACCACTCGCTGATACACCAATTTTACCACCACCCTTCACATAGGCTGTTAGGGTGTAATCACTGTTTGAATCGATATTAATTGTTTGTTCAACTCTGCCGTTTGAGCCAGACATTTTTGCTGAGTTGCTGCCTTCAAAGGCCACACCTGAGACCGAAGATGGATCGATATCAATCCAGCCATCAAAGCTACTTTCAAAGCCTGGGTTGGTTATGTTGATTGTTGCTGCACTGATATTAGCTGCAGTAAAGCTTGCGGTGAACGCTGTTGCCAGAGTAATGGCAAGTTGAGTCTTGTTATAACGTTTTATCATTATTATACCTTAGGTCGTTTCCCCATAGAGTTAACAACCTATTCAGCTAGATCGACTGCTTTATCTCAGCAGTTTGATCTGATCATTCTATGACTAGTGAATGGCAACTGAATAAGCTGTTGCTGCCTAATACATAAAATGACCTCAGTAATGTAATACACTATTTGAAGCATTAGGTGCTATTGGTTATATGATCGTATTACCAATTTGTAAAACTAATTTGTGTGTAAATATTGTAAGTTGGTAATATTATTTTGACGCTAAAACCTTGCTGAGAAAATTAAATTCATTAAGGTTCTGTATTTATTCAAATATATCTATCGTCAAAATTTAGTTGCACAACGGATTAATTCTTATATTTTTTTAATCTATCTATATAAGTATTAGCGAAAATAAATGGCTAAGCTGAAATATGTCGCTCACATCTAAATTGGTAAGGTAGGTTGTGTTCGATCGGTTTCATGTGTGTCGATGATTTCTTGCAAGATAATTCTTATGCGAGCAGTTCAGGTATCAAAAATTTGATAGAGATGAGAAGTGACTTAGCCAACTCTTATTAAGCCATGGGCAATTATTTCATGGTTCAGTCGATTGAGGGCTGTGTGAAGTAGGGCTGTGCGAAGGAAAGCTGTAAAAAGTTAGTGATATTTACACTGTTTAAGGTATGAGCTTATTCTCATTTTTGAACATCTATTAACAGGGTTATAAATTTGTATCTCGGTGACAAAACTTACTGTTTTGAAAGTATTTTGTATTAACATCTCTGGTTGTATTTCTAGCTGAATATTAAAGCAAGTTATTAAAAAAACTAATAAAAGCAATCAACCTAGTGTTTATCTCTGCTATTTTATCAGGGTTTGAAATAAAACGTTTTTTGATGGTTTACACTTATCTAACATCCCGCCTGCACTAGGGGGTAGGGGCTGACAACCCCTACTTTGGTATAATAGGCAGTTGCTTGACCAATGACACTAAGTGAATGACACTCAATGCTATTCAAATACCCTACCAAGTATGGATGACTATAAAAAATGTTAATTTTCTTTATTTGTATTGCGTTGTTAATCCTCGCTTACAAGTTCTACAGTCCTTTCGTAGAGCGTCAAGCAGGCATTGACCCCAACGCAAAAACACCACAAAAACGTTTTGAGGACGGTGTCGATTATGTCGAAGTTCATCCTGTTAAAGCGTATCTGATTCAATTCCTTAATGTTGCAGGTGTCGGTCCAATTTTTGGTCCAATTCTTGGTGCGTTATATGGCCCAATCGCATTAGTATGGATTGTGCTTGGTAATATTATTGGCGGTGCTGTTCACGATTACTTCTCTGGTGTGCTAAGTATCAAAGAAGATGGTAAAAGTTTGCCTGAAATCGCAGGTCACTATTTTAATATCTATTTTAAAGGCGTGATGCTGATTTTCACTGCGATGTTACTATTCTTCGTCGGTGTTGTTTTCATTATGAGTCCAGCAGGTCTTCTGAGTAATCTTGAATACTTTGAAGGGACCATTTTTGCTAATAACGTATTTTGGGTTGTATTAATCTTAGCTTACTACTTCTTAGCAACGTTATTGCCTATCGATAAAATCATTACCAAGCTTTATCCTATTTTTGGTTTATTGATGATTGTGATGACAACCTCTATCGCAGTTGCTTTATTAATTAGTGCGCCACAGTTACCAGAAATTGGCGATATATTTGCTTACTTCGACCACAGCCATTACAACAATGATTTATTAGCGCCAAACCCTGATGGGCTACCTGTTTGGCCATTACTATTTGTAACTATTACCTGTGGTGCAATTAGTGGTTTTCATTCTACTCAGGCGCCAATTATGGCGCGTTGTTTGACGAACGAGAAATACGTGCGCCCTGTGTATTACGGTGCAATGATGTCTGAAGGTATTGTGGCATGTGTATGGGCACTAGCGGGTATTGCTGCTTTCCCTGGTGGTTATGTTGAGCTGAAAAGTATTCTTGATGCTGGTGGTCCAGGTTTGGTCGTTAACCAAGTTGCCAGTACTTACCTAGGTGTTGCGGGTGGCATTATGGCGATTATCGCCGTAGCTATTTTCCCTATTACGTCAGGTGATACCGCTTTCCGTTCACTGCGTCTAACAATTATCGATGCGTTTAATATTCCTCAAAGCATGCGTAATCGTCTATTAGTTGCGATTCCAATTTTAATCATTGCTTACTTTATGACTAAAATTGATTTCTCTTTGATTTGGCGCTATTTCGCTTTCTCAAACATGCTGCTTTCAACCAGTGTTTTATGGTTAGCCACTAAGTACTTATTTGACCGTGGTACTTTCCATTGGATTGTGAGTTTGCCGGCGATTATTGGTACCTGTGTCACCGTGTCTTACATTATGACAGCAGGTATTGGTTTAGGCTTGCCTCAGTCGTTAAGTCAGCCTGTTGGTATCGCAACCGGTATTGTCTGCTTAATTGGGCTTATTATCGCCCATAACAAGCGAAAAGCTGTGACTCAATAAGCGTTAGCTATAATCAAAAAGGACTGCACTGGCAGTCCTTTTTTGTTGCTGATATTTACAACAAATAAAATCGAGATAAGAATGAACCGTTAGTCGCAATCAGCTGCAGTAAATCAGCTGCAGTTAGTTGTGAATCAATAAAAAACGATTGAATCACTGGTGAGTTAGAGATTAAGCAATACTCTTTAACGAGTGATTGCGTAGTCTGGGAATTGATTCGGCTTTTAGGGAACAACTTGGCGGACAAGTGGGCTTGAACGGCAAAAGCCAGCAACTTACTACATTCTTGCCTATAAAGGATAATAATTTATATTTAAGCATTGAGCATTGAGCATTGAGCATTGAGCATTGAGCATTGATTAAAGAGGCAGGGTGAGGTTGCCACCCATGTATCATGACTTAGATGGTGAGCAGACGCCTGTGCCAGTCAACGCAATATGATTTAAATTGTTCTTAATCACCTTATTGCCGACGTCATAGGAAGATTCAGGGCGACTAATTAAATAACCTTGGACGCAGTGAATACCAAGGTTTTTGATCAATTCAAACTGCGAGGCAACTTCAACCCCTTCAGCCACGACTTTGAGGTTTAATGTTTTTCCTAAGCCACTGATTGAATTTAATATCTTTTCGTACTTAGGGTTAATTGTGGCTTGGTCGATAAACAACTTATCAATTTTAATCACATCCACAGGTAAGTTAGCAAGGGTGGATAATGAGCTGAAACCCGTACCAAAATCATCAATGGCAATTAATACCCCTTCTTTACGTAGATTTTCCAAATCTTGAATAATCTTTTCGGAGGCATGGAAAAGGCAAGACTCAGTTATCTCAAGTAATAAGGCACTTGGTGGTAAACCTGTTTTAGTTAAGGTGTCCATAACCCAGTCATAAATAGGTAAGTACTTTAATTGTACGCCAGAGATATTGACTGACATTCTGACTTTGTTCATTCCTGCGTTATGCCAAGCTGACATTTGGCGACAGGCTTCAAATAGTATCCAATTTCCTAGTTCAATGATGAGGTTTGAGTCTTCGGCAATAGGAATAAATTCAGCGGGTGAAATAGGGCCTTCCACCGGGTGGTTCCAGCGTACCAGCGATTCGAAGTAATCAATGCTGCAATCGTCAACATTTACGATAGGTTGAAAAGACAAAGTGAAGTTTTGACTGGCTATTGCTAAGCGAATCTCTTCGAGCAGGTAATGATAACGGCGAATTTTACTGCCCATTTCAGGCGAGTAAACTCTGAAAATACCGCGGCCATCAGTCTTAGCACGGTACATGGCAACGTCGGCCATTTGTAATAATGCATTCGGATTTGAAGCGCTGTCTGGGTAGGTTGCAATACCAATACTGGCACCAATTTTAATCACTTTATTGCCAAGTACGAAATCGCGTTCAATTTCTTGTAAGACGTTTTTAGACACCTCTACGGCTCGCAAGTTATCTTCGATGTTGTCGATAAAAATAGAAAACTCATCACCACCCAAGCGAGATAAATTAAGTTCTAGGGCAAATGATTCGCTCAGTTTACTGAGTCCATTGTTACGCACAACGGTAGTGAGTCGTTCAGCCACTTGAATCAGTATTTCATCACCAAAACTGTGTCCGAAAGAGTCATTAACTTGTTTGAAGCCATCTAAATCGATGAAGAGTAAGGCTTGTTTGCAACCTGTCTGTTCAGCTTTTTGCAGTTGCGATTCAAGGTGTTCTAAATAGGCATGACGATCAATCAGACCTGTCAGTTTATCTTGGTAAATGCTTAATTGAGTTTGAATGTTATGTTCTTTTACGTGCTTATTGAGCTCATTAAGGGCGATGCTGATCTGGGAGAGTGTATTAGCTTGCTTACCTTGAGGTAAATCGATATTAAAATTAGCGAGTAACTTATCGGTTTCACTACGAATAAAATCTAATGAAGCGCTATTCTTTTTTTGAGATTTTGATCTTATATAAAAAGGGATTGCGTAGGCGAGTAGCACCATGAGTAAAAGTGGGATATTACTGAACATGATCATTTCACTGAACACATCTTTTATTTTAATCACACTGAGGCTTGATTCAGCCCTATTTAATACAGCGAAATAATATTGCTCAGATTTTACAATATCGTTTTCAAGAAAAAGAAACTTTTCCCAGCTGGCATTGACGTTGACAACATCAGAATTATTTACATCGATTATTTTATGATGAAAGTTATTGCTATGAATAGCCTGTAAACCCTGATTAAAACTAATTACAAGTAACACGTACAGCATCAAAAAGAAGCTGACAAAGGTAAAAATTAGTTTTGAAATTTTGGTCATAAAATATCTTAATGCATCGCTGTGATGTTACAACTAGGTTTAAACCTTGTTTCACCTGGTGCGAAATTATAAATCTAAATATCTACGAATACAATAATGGTAATATTAGTCATAAATATAAAGTCTAATAAATATAGATGGTTAAGTTATTTGCGTTACACCATTGATACAACTTGATACATAACTTCATAACATATGTGCTGCTGTAATAGAGATTATTTGTTTTTACAAACCGAACTTAGTTACGCAAGGAACGTTTAGTGAATGTTGAATTAATGTTGTATTTTAAGTTGTTCGCAGTGTAAATAGTTTTAAACTTGAAGTATGTTATTTAAGTTACAGTTTATACTTTTATCATTTTAGTTTTAAATAAGTGTTGGGTGTAGCGTTTTTCTAATAGAGTTCATGATTAAATGTATGACTCAAACTAAGAAAGTTGAAAGGGCATTTCTCATCCATGTTATCAAAAACAGGCCATATAGTAGGAAGTTTGAACAGCAATAAAGAGCAATTGGCATTCCTAAGGCTACTCAATCTGCTATTAAAACTCGGGTTGATTTTATTTGGTATAGAGTTATTCGATTTAACTCGTCCGCCCAATGAACTGAGTTATGTCTTGTTCCTTGAAGCTGTGTATGTGGCTTTTTGTTATCGCTATCGGTTTCAATGTATTAATACCCCATCTATTTTATTGATAACACTGATCGTTGATATTCTGTTTTGGTCTACTTGGCTTTTTTACACCGGTGGGGCAACTAACGCCTTTGTATCACTGCTGTTATTACCTGTCGCTATTGGTGCGGTAACACTTCCGCGCTGGGCACCGTGGATACTGACCTTTCTTTCGACCAGTTTATACACCCTGATGATGTTGACTATGCCAGAAAATCGGATTCGTCATCATGGCATGGATATGAGTTCACACTACCTTGGTATGTGGTTTAACTTTGTTATTTCGGCCTTGGTACTCACGATTACGGTTGGTTATATTGCAAAGCGGGTGAGACAAAAAAATGCCCAACTAAGCTATTTACGTGAAGCGCAATTACGTCAAGAAAAACTGTTAGCTTTAGGCACAGTCTCTGCGCAAATGGCACACCAAATGGCGACGCCTTTATCCACCTTAAGGTTGCTAGTTGATGAACTTGTTGAAGATGGCACAGCAAAAGACATCGAGCCTGAAATGCAACAAGCTTTAACTCGATGCGAAACCACTTTAGCTGATTTAAGATTGGCCACCGAATCCATTCGTCAGCAAAAAGCTTACCCTCAAAAAGTCGATAAACTAGTGAGTAACTTACATGAGCAAGTGCAATTACTTATGCCTGAAACTGAGCTCACCATTGAAATCGATACTTTAACTGCTTATCCCGCAGTGAATGCTGATACCAGCTTGTTGCCAGCGTTACTGGCCTTAATTGAAAATGGCGCGAGAGCCAGTTTAGAAAACATCCAAAAAGCGCAGGTGACTTTATCAGTGACTTCAGGTGACTCTGGACAATTATGTTTCAATATTCGTGATTTCGGCAAAGGCATGAATGCAAAAGAGTTGTCTGAACTGGGTAATAATGTGGTTACTAATCCAAAAGGCATGGGCATAGGTGTGTTACTTAGTCATGCAAGTTTTGAACGTTTAGGTGGTCAATTAAGTTTGTCACGCCATAACCAAGGAGGCACTATCGCATCTGTGATGTTGCCAGCAAATTATGATGAATAAATTGTTAATCATTGAAGATGACTTAGCGCTGTCAGCAGCGTTAGCAAGACGATTGACTAAGCAAGGGTTTGAATGCGCGCAGTGTAATGATGCTAGTGAAGGCTTATTAATGGCCAGACAGTTTAATCCTAGTCATATTTTATTGGATATGAAGATTGCTGAGCAAAACGGCCTTACGTTGATTAAGCCATTGAGGGGGTTATTGCCCAAGGTTAAGTTGGTACTGCTGACAGGTTATGCCAGCATCGCAACCGCAGTAGAGGCGATAAGGCTCGGTGCAGATAACTATTTAGCTAAACCTGTGGATACGCAAACCTTACTCAATGCGTTGAGCATTGAAATAGAAGATGAAGACCTTTCTGTAGCGTTTACAGAACAGCCTATTAGCCCAAAACGTCTGGAGTGGGAACACATCCAACAAGTGCTTGCTAACAATAATGGCAATGTGTCAGAAACCGCGAGGTTATTAGGTATGCACCGTCGCACGCTGCAACGTAAGTTACTTAAAAAACCGATAGCAGATAATCGTCCAGCCTAACTCGCGCCAAAACTCATATCTACGCTCTCATCCAACATTAAAGCCTCATTCAATGAGGCCTTAATGTTCATGATACCTTGAGTTAGCAGGAGCTTAATCCTAAGCTAGTAACCCTAAGCTAATAACACTGTGCTAATAACCCTAAGTTAATAACACAGTGCTAATAACCCTAAGTTAATAACACTAAGCTAATTACACAGTGCTAATAATACAGTGCTATAACACTGTGCTTAAAAACGATACTCGCCCGTTACCCAAGCTTGTAGCCCGACACCAGGCATACGCTCGCCTGGCATTAAATCGCCTCCCATAACACGGTTATATCCCGCTAAGTGATCCTCATATTCAGTATCAAATAGATTATCTACACCCGCTTGAAGCCCCCAAGTTTCAGCGTCATAACCCACTGAAGCATTGAACAAGCTATAGCCTGATGTCGTTTGCTCTAACTGGGTGCTTGAGACATTGTTTTGTGCACTGAACCCCACAGTTTCCATGCGTGCACGCCAGCCATTGTGTTGATAGTTTATGCCTAGCAATATTTTAGGTGGCGCAATACGGTAGAGATTATCATCAATGTCTTTACGTTCGCCGCTGATGTAGTTCGCTAACATATCAAAAGAAAATTCATCATTGAGTTGATAATTGGCGTTGATATCTATGCCCATTAGGGCTGCATCAACGTTGGCAAATTGCATTGGGTTACTGTCGCCCATCATTGCCGCAGCCATAATCACCGCAGGATCAGTGGAGGGAATGCCTTGAATGTAATCATCAATTTGATGATAGAAAACCCGTGGGCTAATCGTGAGTTTATCTGCGTGATAATCAGCACCAAGTTCAAACTGATAAGCGGTTTCTAATGCTAATGACACATCACCGACATAAGTGCGCCCATCAGCTAAACCACCCGTTGACTGCATGGGGACCCACAAATAGCGTTGCTGATAACTGGCGGGTGACTGCTTATGTGCAAAACCCATAATCCAACTAAGCTCTGGGCTCACTTGATAACGGCCATTAATTACTGCATCAATGCCGGTTTCTGATTGCGCGCGATCGGCGTTATTAAACCTTTGCATCAACACATTAACTGCAGGCATTATCATCGCCATAGAGTGACTGACTTGCTCTGCATCGGATTGGTAATATTTAACCCGAGCTCCAAGCTCCCAATGCCAAGCATTAAAGGCCTGCTGCCACTGCACAAAGGCGCTGTATTTATCATCACTGACGCCAGAAAAATTATCGACTAAAAACATTGGATTTTCAGGATTGGTAATCACAGAGTCATGTTCACTTAACTGGCTGTCTACTCCCCATTGCCATTGCTCGTTACTTATTGAAAAGTGGGCATCATAACTAGTGCTATCAGCGTTGTTGTAACGTGCGCCCATAGATGGCATTAAATTGCGTTCAGAAAAGTTATCCATACCATGACGGGCGTCGCTATATGCCAGATGCCAGTTAATTTCCCAATCATTGAGTGTGTGTATACCATCGAATTTAACTCTATCAGTACGAATGAAATCAATGTCCATTGGTAATGCGGGTGTGCCTGCATCTGTGGTTTCACTATGCAGATAGTTAATGCCTATGGATTCATTTTGACGGGTATTATCCGCAAGGTTAAATCGATATTGACCGCCAAAAACTTGTTTGTCATAAGTGGTGGGTGAAATGTCATTGCCATTACCGGTTTCGCTATTGTCATTGCCGTGCATATCATCTGCAAAGACGAGAATACCGTGACTATCATTAGCGAGATTAGCTTTACCGCTAATGGCTGTGCGAGCACCATTGGTTTGATATTGGCCTGCTAGTTCCGCTGAGTTTTGCTCAAATTGAACCTGAGTTTGAATCACGTTTACACTGCCACCTAATGTATCAATACCCGATGATACAGGTGCAATACCACGATAAAGCTCAACTCGCTCTGTCATGCTAATACTGGCATAACTTAGCGGTGTATCCATGGCATTAGGCCCTGCGCTAGCAAGACTGGCACCATCAATTTTACTATTAACACGATCGCCAGAAATGCCACGATATTGAACCATACCGGTTAAAGGCCCATTAGCATTCACTGCAGCTCCTGGTAATGCGTTAACCGCTTGCGCAATATCAACTGTTGGCGAGATATCTTTGGGGCTAACAAGCATGATAGGCGTGGCCACTGAACCGCTGATGTTAATCACTTCAATGGTTTCATCAGCTTGAGCGTTACAGTGGAAGAGGGTACTTAGTGCGGCAACAGGTAAAGCAGATAACAAAGAGTACACAGATAAATTTAGCTTCATATTATGTTTTTATTGAAGAATCGTATGTTAATGCTCTGTGTTATTTAGGGGGGGCACAATTAGAACATCCTAAACTGCGACAAGATGTCGCAGGGCCATTCAGCTTTATTCCATTTTAATGTAACCAACAGAAGTTTGGGGCAGTGCATTAATTAGCTCATTACTTTTTCATAATAAAAATGTTGTTGTCATTTTGGGTTTGCATATATTGCTCAATAATGGCCCTCGCTCGAAGAAATACAGGCCCAAGATGTAATCTTCGACTCGCTAAACAGTCAATTGTATTAATCCAACCATTGGGCTCGTATTCAACATCTAACTTGACGAGTTTGCCTTCCTCTATGGCTGGTGTAACCATTTCCTCAGGTAGAATCGACCAACCGACTCCTTGTTGAGTCAGTTCATTCATAAGATAATGACTATTGGCATGCCATCGCTGTGAGCTAATCCCATAACTAAACCACAGCTCTTGCCCTGTGTTGGCGCGAAGTACGACCTGCCTGTGCTGACGTAAATCAATGTCTTTAATACGGCGCATTTGGGTTAAAGGGTGACTCGGGGCAGCAAGTGTAATGAATCGAGTGTAACCAATGGTGCTGAAATCAACTTGATCTTGGATTTTCCCGTCTGCATAAACTATTCCCATATGAGCACTACCGTTACTGACGAGCTGGCCAATATCCAGTGTTGATTCTGCGATGATCTCGATATTAGTAATCGGGAACTCATCAGCCAATTTAGCTAATTGGCTCAGTAATGCAGGGCTGATTAAGCTTTCTTCGATAGCAATGATCAATTCGTGTTCATGTTGTAATTCTAAAGAGGCTATCTTTTGATCAAAATGCAGTTGTTGCAGCATGAGGGCTTTCACTGCTGGGAGTAAAGCTTCACCTTCTTTGGTCAGTGATGGCGTATTACCACTACGATCAAATAAGGTTTGATTAATACTCACTTCTAAATTGGAAATTGCTTGGCTAATGCCTGATTGCGCTCGCTGCAGTTTCCTTGCCGCTGCAGAGAAAGAACCGGTATCGCAAACTGTAATGAATATTTTTAGTTGCTCTAAACTGTACATTCAATAATCGCCTCATTGTATAGCATCGCTTCGGAACAGTCATATTAAGCTATCACTTTTAGTGATGGTTGTTAACTTTTGTTAGGTGAATATGCAAGTCATAATCCAACTCGATTTAATTCAGAATCCTATGTGTAAAGTAAGTTGAGGTTGTTATGTCTACAGTAGAGCGCATATTTCATGCTGTGTTGTTTGAGTTTCTTGCCATTATTGGTTCAGTTATTGGTTTGATGATATTTACTGATTATGCGTTAGCCTCCCTTTCAGGAACTATGATAGCTATTGCGACAATAGCCATGGGATGGAATTTCATCTTTAATATTATTTTCGATAAGTTTTACACCGAACCTCGAGAGCAAAGAACTGTCATTCAGCGAATGATTTATATTGGTTTTTTCGAAGCAGGCTTATTAATGCTCACTATCCCCGTAATGGCTTATATTTTAGGGATTTCATTGATAGAGGCATTCTGGCTAGATATCAGTGTGACAGTTTTCATCACTGTTTACGCCTATGTCTATAACTATGCATACGATCATATTCGTGCTCGTGTCATGCTTAATTGCAACACGGTAGCGCTTGATACTCAATAATATCGAGCGCCTACGTAATATTTAGTCAATCAAAGCTGTGCTTGTTTTTGTCATTAATCTGTCTCATTTGTGGGTTAGGTTTATATCCTGGCCTAATCATTATTTGTTAGAAATGGACGAGGTGAATGGCAAAGTTTTCCTTCGAGCACAGTTTTGAAATTGATACTCTCAAAAGATTGATTGCTCAGTATCAAGGTCTATTTCGGCACCAGTCATTATTGGATTTACATTATCGCGGTGAACCATTATCCGTCACAGCTATTGAACTTGGTAAGCAAGATGCACCGTGCCCAACGGTGTTGTTTGTCGGTGGTGTACATGGGGTTGAGCGCATTGGTGCTCAAGTCGTATTAGCTTTTTTGGGCAGTTTGCTGAATCGTCTTTCTTGGGATAGCCATTTACAAGCATTACTAAAAGAAGTGCGTTTAGCATTTGTCCCCGTCGCAAATCCTGTGGGCTTTTTACAAGGTTCACGCAGCAATGGTAATTATGTTGACTTAATGCGTAATGCCCCTATTGATGCAGAAGAAAAAGTGACCTTTTTAGTGGGGGGCCATCGGCTCACTAACAAGCTGCCATGGTATCGGGGGAAGAAGGGGATGGAAGCTGAAACACAAGTTCTGGTGGATTATGTTCACCAATTGCAAGACTCAAGTACCAGTGTTATTGCCTTAGATGCTCATTCAGGTTTTGGTTTGTCAGACCATATTTGGTTTCCGTATGCCCATACGCGTAAACCTTTTGAAGCAATGGGCTATATTTATCACTTAAAGCAATTATTTGATCGCGGTTACCCACATCATGGTCATTACAAACTGGCCCCTCAAAGTCATTTTTATCAAACTCATGGTGATATTTGGGACTATCTTGCTCAAACAAACCCCAGTAGTAATCCCTTTATTCCATTAACGCTTGAGATGGGCTCTTGGGCATGGGTAAAGAAGAATCCTCGGCAAATTTTTAATTTCTCTGGTTATTTTAATCCGCAAAAAACACATCGACACCATCGAATATTACGCCGACACGTGGTATTAATGCAGTTCTTAATTGAAGCGGCTTACGCTAATGTGCTTGAAAACATTAACCAAGCACAATTTGAGCGTTTACAAACTGACGCTGAGCGATACTGGGCTAAAAAGCCTTAAGCATCTTGATAGCAACAGCTTAATTCACAGGCGTAGAAAGGAGTATTCTGATGGCAACTTGGGTGTTATTACGTGGATTAATGCGAGATAGTCGTCATTGGTATGGTTTTGACGCTCAGCTGCGTGATGAAGGAATAGACGTATTAACCCCTGATGCAACTGGCAATGGGACTTTAGCTTCAAAGCCAAGTCATTTAACGATTGGTAATTACACCGATGACATTTGGCAGCAAATTGATAAAGGGCTTAACGATAACCCAGAGTTTAGCCGAGAGTTAGTGATCATTGGCGTGTCGATGGGTGGCATGATTGCTTTAGAGATGGCCAGACAACGCCATAAACAAGTACGTCATGTGGTTTTGATTAACTCCAGTGCCGGGAACTTGTCACCTTGGTATCAGCGTTTTCAATTAAGACCACTAATCAATTCTATTTGGCATCGACATAAAGCTGCAAATCTAAGTTTTATCGAGTCTTGTGTTCTCAATTACACCACAGTAACAAAAGCTGATGACGAAAGTGTTATTAGCGACTGGGGCAATATGCGCAGTCAACTGCACACCAGTATAATTAATGGTGCGAGACAAATTTACGCCGCTGCACGTTATCAATGCACTTGGTTTGGTCATTGCCGTGTGAGCGTTATCGGAGCTAATCAAGACAAATTGGCGAACCCTAAATGCAGTAAAGCATTAGCGGAGTTTTATCATACCCCGTTACTGCAAGTGGAACAGTGCGGTCATGACGCTACACTTGACCACCCTGATCAAATAAGACAATTGATTCAAGATACGATTTCTGAATCGGCATCATAGGTTTTGTTATCCAACACAATGCATATTCGCTTATCAACTCAATCATGCACTGGTCATGTGGGCTAGATAACGTTAAATTAATTTAGATTAGTTATAATCGAGTTTAATCAATGACGGGTGGAAGATGTTGTGCTGACACAAATTTTAGTGACGCTTTTAGTAATAGCCGGTGCTTTTGCGTATTTACGCAGTGGAAGAAGCAGTAAAGTGGCTCGCAGTGAGAAATACATTGCAGCTGATGCTTCACCATTTTTTAGCCGTATTGTTATTTACGCCATGATTGCAGTGTCAATGCTAGCGTCTGCAAGTTACTGGGGCTGGACTTGGTATGATGACAATACTGTTGTTGAGGTCACTATATCTTCTCCAATCGAAGCCATGTCGGCAAGCTACCAAGTACGTAAAAAAGACATTGAAGCCCAGCGAATTACCACTGTTGATGGTATTCAAATTCGTTTATCGAATCAGGAGCGAGTAACCGTTAAAGCCGCTGAAAATCAGTAAGCGATTTAACTTGGTTTACTTAGCTGAGATATAGTATTTGAGATTTAGTAGTTGAGATTTAGTAGTTGAGATTTAGTAGCTGAGATTTAGTCGCTTAGTATTAATAAAGCCACTATTTTAAAAATTTACTTTTCAGCTGAGGAGTAGGAAGCATACAGGTTTCAGATTTACCGAAAATACGGTAACGATTGTGAGCTAAAACACGGTAAAAGTAATCCCGAAATCCAGTGGGTAACACCTTAAATACCCTACATAAAAACCCAAGCCCTGACAGATCTTTAGTTATCTCTAACGCGGCATCACTTCTTAGTAAATACTTTCCCTCTTTTATTAAAATAAACGAATCAAATCCAATATTTTCCAATTGATACTCAGTCATTAACGCTCGCGCGGTTTCACTTTGCATTGGCGTAAAAGCAAACACATCTTTGTGGTCACGTTTAATGATGAAGTTGACTGCGCCATTGCATAGGTTACACACGCCATCAAAGATAATTATGTGCTTTGAGATAAGTGGTTCCTTATGGCGTTCGAGACGGTGATTAAGAAAGGGGAGGGAGCTTGTTAATACGCAAATATTATCATATATCGGCTATCACTTTTTTATAGGTTTAGCTTAATGGTAACTCGCTATTACTTCCCCAATTCAAGCTGCAGTCATAAAGCGTTCAGCTTTTATCTTAGCAATGAATTGGGGATGTTAGATTTAAGCTTTATCAGCAATAACTTCTATTTGAGACAAATCTTTAACTAGAATATGGGTTTGGTAATAATACTTATCGGTTCTTTTCCCTTTAGAGTAAAAGTCGATTTTCTCCCTTTTAGCCTGGCCTTTCACCATGATGGATTTGTCGATGAAAAACGCCTGCGGTGATTGACCGTATTTTGAAGTCAATTGCGCGCTTATCGATGGTGAGAGAGTGACCGTAACACAGCGTTGATCACGGTAATCTAGTTCGGTGTTTAAAAACACGACGCCTCTTCGAGCTGCAGCCGCTTTAATATTGAGTTGATACTCGCCAAGAACACCGCTGGGGGCAGCTGCAGAAGCACTGGCAATAATGCTCATTGTGTTCGAGGTTACTGGTGGAGATTCAATGGATGTAGATTCGTTTGAGGCGCAGCCCGTTGCCATCAATAATATGGCGATGAGTTTAATTTTCACTTTAAGATCCTTCTTAAAAGTAGTGTTTCTATTTTAAATTGAGCGCTAAACCATGGTTTTAGATTATGACTTTTGGCTATGGCTTTAAAACATGACTATATACTATGGCTGTATGTTAAGCACTTACTAGGGATATTTTAGATGTTTCTACGTTAGCATATCATCTTATATAGATAATTATATGACACGATTAATGGGCATTGAAAGCTTAGTACCACCGCCTTTAGCATCACTTACCGGAGTAGGGGTTGTTGTTTGCAGTAAGTTGGTTTTTACTTAAAGGCTCGCGTAAGTTACTTTGCTATTACTTTTCCCTTCTGATTAGTTTCCCACTCCATACAAAACTCGATAAAGGCCTTTAATAGTGGGCTTTGGTATTTATCTTTGTGGATCAATATCCAAAACTCTCTTTGCATGTCTACAGGTACATTTATTTTACTTACTCGCAGGCTCTCTAAAGCATATTGCGCTGCAATATTAGATAAGCAACCAAACCCCAAGCCTGCAGCGACTGAATTAATCAGTGCTTCTGTAGTATTTAGCTCAACACTCGTATGCCAATTCCCTATATGAGGCGCCAGATTTTGCATAAAACAGTCCCTTGAGCCAGAACCTTGTTCCCTTAATACCCAGTGACTGTTATCTAATGAGCTTAACTCAATCATGCTTTTTGCTGCTAAAGGATGATTAGGCGAGCTAATCACACACATCTCATCTTGGCTAAAAGGGATGGCGATAATATCTGGGTGATGGTGCTCACCTTCAATCAGGGCAATGTCTAGCTCAAAATCCACCAGTTTTTGGCAGATATGTGCTGAGTTTGATACGAACAAACTTTGTGATTCATGGTGATATTGCTGCCTGAAAGCACTGAGTATTATGGGGGTTAAATGGTTACCTACAGTGTCACTACTGCCAATACGCAGCTGCCCAGACATGACTTGCTCATCGTTAAACATCAGACTGATATCGCCAAGTCGGTTGATTAACTCATCCGCAAGCGGCAGCAGTTTATGACCCTCCTGATTGAGTATTAAACGATTATTCACTCGATCAAAGAGCGGATGTCCTAACTGCTTTTCAAGTTCAGCTAACCCCATGCTGACGGCAGCTTTTGAGAGAAACAAATGTTCAGCCGCTGCGGTAAGAGTCTTATGTTGAGTGATCGCGCTAAAGACATTCAACTGTTTAAAAGAAATATGCGGGTTCATGGTTGTCTCATTTTAATTGGATCCGGATTGAGGCTTTTATTGAGGTTGGTATTGAGAGTCGTATTAAGGTTAGTAATAACAAATACGTTCAATTTAAATTAACCCATGTTTTAAATTGTTGGATATATATAAACAAATAGCAAGCGTATTATGGCCTTAATTAAACAATTCCTCGCGGTTGATAGCGCAATATCAGGCTAAGCAATCGCAATAATTAACTTGAGGTTATTATGATTCAGAAAGCAAAACTTAGCTTATTAATGGCGCCAACACCAATGGCGGGTCTCGCGTTAGGTATCGCAAGCCTAGGTTGGAGCTGGGAAAGTTTGGCCAATATACATGGGGTAGGTCAATGGCTCAGTGCAGCGATAGCTAGCGTATTATTATTGGTACTGACGTTTAAATTTCTGGTCCATTCTCATACCTTAAAGCAAGATTTAGCGCACCCTGTGGTGGGGAGTGTCGTGCCCACTTTTGCGATGGCAACCATGGTGGTGTCTAACTCGTTAGGCCAATTTTCAGCTATCGCTGGCGATGCATTATGGCTGTTAGGTTTAGTGCTCCATATTGTGTTTTTAGTCAGCTTCTTATATCACCGCGCTAAGGATTTTGAATTACATCACATGGTACCAAGTTGGTTTGTACCACCTGTTGGGATTATCGTTGCTGACGTTTCATTTTCAGGTAACCCTCAATTAGCTTTTTTAGCGCATCTCGCATTAGTGTTTGGTATGTTTGCTTACGCGATTATGTTACCAATGATGATTTATCGTCTTATGTTTACCCATGAAATTCCAGATGCTGCTAAACCGACACTGGCTATTCTTGCCGCACCAGCCAGTTTATCCTTGGCCGGTTACTTAACGGTGACTGCGGATCCTTCTCCAGTGATTATCGCGTTATTGTTCGGCATTGCAGTGTTAATGACCGCAATAATCTACCTGGCATTTTTTAAATTACTGCAATTACCATTTAGCCCTGGTTATGCGGCTTTCACGTTCCCTATGGTGATTGGTGCCACTGCATTATTTAAAATGGTGACCTGGATGGAAAGCATTGGCATGGCAGATGAGTATGTTCAACAAGTTAGGTTACTGGCAGGTGTAGAGTTAACTATAGCCACGGTGGTCGTTGCATATGTGGCTTTTCGATATGCTCACTTCTACCAAGGTGGGACAAAGGTTAGCGTTTAAAAAAACGTTTAAGGCAGGTGTAGCAAAGCCAATCAAAATGAGTCATTGGCTTTGCTGTCATTTACTTTAGCGCTTGTTGGTTTAGCACCACTTGCTTTAATGACTATCCACGAAAGGGTTTATCACTAATTTATGTTCAATTTCAGTTGGTAATAAAGGCGTATGCTTTTGCTTGGCATATTGCTCATAACCATTGCGGTAATAGGGGGACAAGGGATGACCTGATTGACCGCCAGGTATCGACATAATGGCATCTTGCTCAGCCCCAGGTTGCACAATGAAGCGTTGTGAAGCGCCAAAAGATTTACCTTGTACAGCAGGCATAAAGCTATCACCAAAACCTTCAATTGTAGGCATATCTAGCCAACGACTTAATTGCGGCAATTGTTTCGAAAAGGGATGTTGAATGGTCAGTTGGTTGACCTTGCCCCAGCGTAAATCGGTTAGTTTTTTCTTTGGACTATGTTTTTTAAGTAAAGCTGCAGTGGAATCTTGATAAGCCGAGACAGCAAAGGATTGCCAATTAGCATGATTTTTAGGTAGCCATGTTGCTGGTTGCTGGTTCAATATTTGCCACATAGGTGTTTCTAAATAACGCTTGATAGCCGATAAGCCACTACTACGCTGTTTCAGCTCAGTTTCAATAGGGGCAAAGGTTTGATCGATTAACGCAGTTCTAAATTTTCTAACGAGGGTATAACCCACAGAGTCTGCACAGGCACACTCGCCCCAACTGGAAATATGTTTAATATCTTCAGCAAATAACACAGGTTGCTCACTGAGCACCGAAAGTAAATATTGCTGCCAAGGCGCTAAAAATCGCGCTTCATTATCCAGTTGTAACTGATAAAAATCATCTTCAGTAAAGTTATTATTAGCCAGTAATTTGTCGCGGATTTGCGCGGCGCGAGCGCCAAGGGCATAGCCGCCATCGCCATATCTTAATTGCGCTTCAGCAGATAAAACTCTTGAATTAGCAGTCCAGATACGATGATTGTCAGGATTAATCATTTCAGGCATTACCGCTTGTTGTTGCTGCCAATTATCTTGTTGATAACCATTAGTGGATTGGGCGGTATCGGAAGGATTATCACGCGCAGGAACTGCTCCTGCGATTTTCCAGCCGGCGTTCCCTTGAGCATCTGCTAACAGCATATTTTGCGCAGGAATGCCGATTTGTGTAGCCAACTCCGTTGCTTGCTCAACACTTTGTGCATTCTCTAAAGATAACAATGCCATGTTAACGGCATAATCAGTATGTCCTACCCAAGATAAGGCATAGTCGATACCGGCAACAGTTTTGACAGGGCCATATTTGGATACTTGAACGGTATAATTAACCTGGCCTTCGGGTAAATCAATGGGTTCGTACTCAAGTTCTATTTCAGTGTCTGAGCTGATCTCTATCCAATCTGCAGTATCGATATAACTGTTGGTAAAGCCCCAAGCTAACTTTCCGTTAGAGCCAACAACAATGGCGGGTGCGCCAGGCAGAGATACCCCTGTAATTTGCTTCATGTTATTTGATTTATCTGCATCTGAGCGATGAGTGTTAGGGTAGTTGAGTTGAGCGCGATACCAAATAATCGGCACAGCAAAAGATAAGTGCATGTCATCAGATAACATGGCGCGACCAGTACCTGTTAATTGGCTAGTCACTGCCCAGTTATTACTGCCCACTTCTACTGGCTCTTCAATATCCTGATTTATCGCGCTAATGAGAATTTGTTCTTCAAGTTGTGGAATACTGCCTTGGTAAAGCGCTATTTGGCTATTATCTAATGCTGCTTGATGATGACTAGGCTGGATTAAAAATGCGAGCATATCATTGCCAAAAGCTTGCTGTAATTGGGTTAATGCCATATCGCGTTTGATCGTGTTGCCTTGCAAATCTAGGTACATGCTGTAAATCACTAACAAACTGTCTGTTTCATGCCACTCACGGGGAGATGAATTTGTTAAAAGATATTCAAATGACAATACCGTTTGGTCGGCAAGCGCTTGGTTAACGCCTTTTGTGTATGCCGTTAAAGAGGCTTTATCTTGCTCAGGAAGTTGTTCAAAAATATGTTGGGCACGTTTTCTAAGCTGATGAAAACGGCGACTCTTATCTAGGTCTAATGCAGCTTTACCGAAGATTTCAGAAAGTTCGCCCGCTGAGTTTCTACGCAGTAAATCCATTTGAAAAAAACGGTCTTGGCTATGGGCGTAGCCGATGGCGTAAGAGGCATCAATGCGACTATTAGCCGTTATGATTGCTGTACCTAAGGTATCACGCTCAATGGTGACTGGTGCTGAAATATCTTCACTGGTAATAGTGTTGGATAGACTTGGCATACTCAGCCTTAACACGCAGTATACGGCTAAAATAATGGCTGAAGAAAACAAAAGCAGCGAGGCAAGTGTGTATTTGGTTATCTTGGATTGTAAAACCTTATTAAGGCTGACTGACATGTTTAATTACCCATTGGAGTGACCTGCCTATCATAACCAAGGTTATTGAAATGTTAAAAGTAGTTTTTGAAGTTTTACAGATAAAAGCAAATAAAAATGAATCAGTTAGCTCTGCATCGCTGAGTTTGAGCTAACTGCACTTGTTTGGAGTTGGCTTAAATTAGGTTTATTGATTGATTTTGGCTTTAAATTTCGCCTTGGTGTCATCATTAGCTTTGTTATACCAGTAATCAAGCATTTCGCCGATTTCGGCTTGATCTTCAGCAATGGTTTTAGGTTTAACGGCAAGGTTTGGTGTGACAGGTTCAGCTGGATGATTGATAGATGGAGCTGAGGCCGCCGCACTTGCGGCAATAGGTGCTACTGCTACCTGAGCGACAGGTGCGAAACGTGGCACTGAAGCAATGTGGCTAGCTTGATTGTAGGCAATCATTTCTTCTGGGTAATCGCGACCAATTTGTAAGCCAGCTTTAATCAAAGCTTCACTTTGAAAAGCAACAGTACTTCCCTGCTTGTTGGTGAGAGTCATACTGGGGGTTTTATTGAACTTGTTGGCTGCGTTTTTATTGCGAATTGTTGGCAACGTTAACTCATATTGGTCATTCTGAGCATTAAACGTTAACACTACAGCATTGGAGTTAAATTGGGTTTGCATGCCATTATCGCGATAGTTGACCACATAATTAAATACAATTTGGTTTTCACCTTCAGTAAGCTTTATATCTCTATCACCGCTATAAACTTGGCCATTGAGCACTTTAACTTCAACACTTGTTGGGAGCTCTAACACGCTGGCAGCATATGCTAATGGAGTAAGGGTTAATAGTAATAGGCTAAAAAATAAGGATTTTGAGTTCATTTTATTCTCATTAGAGCTAAGGGCCGCTTCATAACACTGATTGCTGCGACTTTGATGTTTATGGGATTACCTGCATTCACGAACAGCCAAGTATGCAAGATTAAGTTATAGCAAACCTAACAAGAGTTACATAATGCAGAGGACTTGTTTTTAATTGATCAAGCCTTGTTGCTAACCCATTAAGCCTAACTTTTGATAATCAAAGAACTTACGGTGTTCAACACCTGCTAAATTGGTATTTACTTTGTTTGGGTGTTTATACTCGCCCCAGCTTGCCACATGGCTGCCGACATTTAATACAGGGAAATCTGTAGTGTTATTGTCAGCAATGACGTTGTCACTGACACCAATAAAGCGCAATAAAATGTGTAAGCTATTTGGCTCATTAAGCTTAATCGTCAGTAAATCATCTCTGTCAGCAAAGTAACGGTACACAGCTTGCTGATGAGATAAATAACATTGCTTTAAACGAGCCTCGTCCAGTAAGTCGTCGGCACTTAAATCGCCGAAAGTCTGCTTAAAACACCGCTTCAAAATGGGGTGAAAGGTACCTGTTTTATCGGCCAGATTAGGCGCCATCTTTGTCAGCAGCATTTGAATTGAATTAATCCAAGGCTGTATAGGACGATTGATATAGATGAATTTGGCTCCAGGGAAAATCTTATCTAATTGCGGGTAATCACAAAAACAAGGCACATCAGAAACCACATCAGCCACTTCAAAGGCTTTTTTAGTTAGCCCAATATGTGCAACCTTAAAACCATGCTCTAACAAGGCGACACTGACGCTGGTGGTACCTGTTCTTGGAAGGCCGATAATAAAAACTTTATTCATAGAAGCTAGATACAGCCTTAAATTGGTGTGAGTGCTTAGATTCAACTATTTCTTTTAAATAATTTGTGCAATTTAAGTGCGGTATAAGACTTTAATCACATGCCAACCGAATTTAGTTTTAACAAGGTGTGGGGTGATGAGTTCACCTGTAAAACAAACTTTGTCGAACGGTGGCACCATTTGACCTTTTTTGAACTCACCGAGGTTACCGCCACTTTTACCAGAAGGGCATGAAGAATGCTTTTTGGCGAGTACGTCAAACTTAGCGCCTTTTTCTAGTTGCTTGATTAAATCTTCAGCTTGCTGTCTATGTTTAACTAAAATGTGCAATGCAGCCGCAGTTCTGGCCATGTTGATACTCTCCAATAATATAGCCGCTAATTATAACGTGAATCATAACTTGCAAGCCAGAGTGGCAGTTGGGGGCGATGATGATTTTTTGTGATTAATCTGAGTTTATATAGCTTACGTATTCGTTATAACAGCGTGATATGGGTTAATATGAAGGATGAATTTTTGCAAACTAGCACGTTAATATGCTCGTTTAAGAGCCCTAATTAAGCCCGCTGATTGAGAGAACCTGATGATGACAGCCTCCGCAAGATTGATTTATGTTTATGATCCTATGTGCAGTTGGTGTTGGGGCTATAAACCTACCTTACTTGCATTAAAAACCCAGTTAATCGAACTGTTCCCAACCCTTGCAATTGACTATAAAGTGGGTGGTTTAGCGCCTGATTCAGATATGCCGATGCCAGCAGAAATGCAGCAGTTTTTAGCTCAAACATGGCATAAAATTGCCCAGCAACTCGGTACGGAGTTTAATCATGCTTTTTGGCAAGAGTGTCAACCAAGGCGTTCAACTTATCCAGCTTGTCGAGCGTGTATAGTTGCTAGAGAATTTGCTCTTGAGTCAGAAATGATGCTTGCGATTCAACAGGCTTATTACTTACAGGCAAAGAACCCATCAGATCTTGATACGCTTATTGAAGCAGCAGAAAGTGTAGGTATTGATAAAACGGTTTTTGTTGAACGTTTATCGTCAGCAGAAATAGCACAAGCATTTATGAAAGAATTGGATTTTGTGCATCAATTACCGATTAGAGGTTTTCCATCATTGGTATTGCAAGTGAATGGACAAAATATCGGGTTACCCTTGGATTACCATGATCCTCAAACGACGATAGATGCGATAACTAAGGCCTTATAATGAATAAGAAGATTAGCTAACTCAAGAATACCATCTGTGTTGGTCTCTATATGGACTTTAGGGTATTAACAAATTACAGATATAAAAAAACCAGCTGAGCGATCAACTGGTTTTTATTCTCTTTCAGAGAGGTTAACGCTTGATTTAGTGAACTAGCTTGGCCAAATCTGGTAAATGGTCAATCTGCATTAAGCAGTGCTTAAATCAAGATTAAAGGACTTAAATACCCAAGGGTATTAGTCTACACCGTGACAATCAGCACATTCAGTGATTGTTAAATCTGGTGTATGTAGATCAGCATCTAATTCGTGCGCATCAGCAAAGCTGTGACAATCATTACACGTTTCGATGTTTGCTTCCATTTCAGCATGTTCTTCAACATTGATTGCTTCGTGACAATCAACACAATCAACAGCAAAAGCAGAACTTGCAAACATAAGTGCAGCAATCATAGCTAAATATTTCATAGTAACTCCATCATCAGTTAAGGGGCGTTATCGCCCATGCTAGGTGTTAAACCTGAGCAATTCGCGCTGACTCAATGACCGCATCTCTTAATGCAAATAAATCCGTTACTTTATAACTAAGGACACTGAATATTGGTTAGCACATTTTAATTTAGTATTCGTAATGCAATGTTAAGCAGAAGAGTGAACTCTTAAACTTAAATTACTCTACCTACGATACCATCTTATTGATTTATGTTAATTAAAACTTAAAAGAGCGCTTAAAGCCACTTTTTTACATCTTCTAGCATAGTTAAATTTCAAGGTTGTGATCTGCTTAATAAAATTCTTAAACTTTAAAATGTGTTTTGAGGCTCGTATCTAAGCATCAATTATCTGTTTATGTGCAGTATATTGTCACTAAGATGAACCCAAGATGAACGAATTGTTATTGTTGAAATTACAAGCTTTGAAATTACAGACAATGAAATTACAGGCTTAGAAATTCCAGACTTTTGAATTTTCGGGCTTTTGAATTTACAGGCAAGAAATCACAGACATTGAAACTCTTGGTTGTGAAATCCATTACGACTATATAGTTGACTCAGGAGTTCATGCTGCTGATACTTTGATCCACTCGTTTGGTAATGGCTGCATCAAATCGCTGACTTGCTCTGGGGTATTGTTGAGCCAACTGCTAATGGCTGTTGAGGGGATAAATAGCGGCATGCGGTGATGATATTGGGCGCACTTATCATTAGGTTTAATGGTTAAGGTGACTAATTGTTGGAGATCTGGATAAATGACACCAGCCATGAATAAAGGTTTATTAGCCGCATGGGAAAAGCGGTACTTTTGCTTTTTCGCTTGGCCTTCATCGCGCCATTCAAACCAGCCACTACATGGGATCAGGCATCGATGTTGATTAAAAGCCTCGGCAAATGTGGGTTTGTCTGCGACAGTTTCAGCTTGGGCATTAATGATGAGTTTTTTGGACCATTCAGGTTGTATCCCCCAACTTTGCTGAGTAGCAATAAGCTTACCATTTGTAGAACTCAGCACTGTAACTGGATCTGTCGGCCTTAAATCAAGATTCGTTTGAATACTCAATGGCTGGTCAAATAGTGGATCGAGTAGTCCTTTCATGCCATCAAGTAAGACCTCCAACCTGCCACACATAATGTGTCCCTTCCATTTCAGTTCTTGAACAATATTGTCCCGTTAACGTTAGCATTATAAAACTATTTTTTGAGATTATTTTCATAAAAAAAGTCTCGTTAATTGGTCAATTTTTATAAAAATTCAAACGAGCGTATAAATTTTTGAATTATTTTTATCTTCAGCGTACACGTGTAAGTTCATGAATTGGCAATAATTATTTTTAACGATGGCTTTGTTACTGTAAATATTAGCTTTATTTGCCAATTAGAATATTTGATCTAATTTAATTTTTGTGACGTAATGCACACTATTATTCTGGTCTGATGAGTGTAGAACTATGAGCATAAGAACAACATTTAAGAAAGTATTGCCGAGTATTTCAACGACTGAACAAGAAGCATTAGATGCGGGCGATGTTTGGTTAGAAGGATCAATTTATCAAGGTATTCCTGATTTTGCTGCATTACGTGATATTCCCAATGCAACCTTATCGCTTGATGAGCAAGCTTTCTTAGATGGCCCTGTGCAGACATTGATTGAAATGGTCGATGATTTTGATATTCAAAATGGTAAGCACTTGCCAGATGATGTACTGACTTTTCTAAAAGAGAATAAGTTTTTCTCGCTGATTATTCCAAAGTCTTACGGTGGATTAGAGTTTAGTCCTTATGCTAACTCAACTATCGTTGCGACTATTGCTGCTAAAAGTTCTGCAGTGGCAGTTACTGTAATGGTGCCTAACTCGCTAGGTCCTGGCGAATTGTTAATGCATTACGGTTTAGAGAACCAACGTAACTTCTGGTTACCTCGTTTAGCTAATGGTTTAGAAATTCCATGTTTTGCACTGACTAGCCCAGAAGCTGGTAGTGATGCTGGTGGTATTCCTGATATCGGTACCGTCACTATGGGAGAATACGAAGGTAAAGAAGTGCTTGGCCTTTCAGTGACATGGGACAAACGTTATATCACTCTAGCGCCTATTGCGACGGTACTAGGGCTTGCATTTAAAGTCGAAGATCCACAAGGTTTGTTGGGCGGAAAAGAGCAACTGGGTATTACTTGTGCGCTTATTCCAAAATCACATCCTGGTGTACAACTTGGTAACCGTCATGATCCTATGGGCTGTCGTTTCTATAACGGTACGACTCGTGGTGAAAACGTGTTTATCCCTATGGACTTCATCATTGGCGGTCAAGAGAAAATTGGCCGCGGCTGGCAGATGCTGGTTAGCTGTTTAGGTGCAGGCCGTGGTATTTCATTACCTGCATTAGGTGTATCAGTCAGTCAGTGTTCATTTAAGTCTTCTGCGGAATACGCTGCAGTACGTGAGCAGTTTGGTTTATCAATTGGTAAGTTTGAAGGTATTCAGGAGAAGCTGGCTGATATCGCAGGTAAAACTTACCTACAAGAAGCCATGCGCGTATTGACTACTGAAGGCTTAGGTCTTGGCTTAAAGCCATCAGTGGTAACGGCGATTGCCAAATACCATATGACAGAGTTAGGTCGTGATATTCTTGATTCAGCTATGGATATTCAAGCGGGTAAAGCGATTCAGCGCGGTCCACAAAATACCTTAGCGTCAGGTTATGTGGCTCAGCCAATTGCGATTACAGTTGAAGGTGCCAACATCCTTACCCGTAACCTAATGATATTTGGTCAAGGTGTGATGCGTTGTCATCCACATTTACAAAGCATGGTTGAGTCTATTCATAGTGACGCCAGTGATGCTGATAAAACCTTTAATCGTATCTTCAGACAAACAATTGGTTACAGTGTTGGTAATAGCTTGCGTGCATTTAAATTGGGTCTTTTACCCTTTACTGCACCTGCGCAATCATCATTACCTGAAGTCATAGGTTACGAAAAATCTGTACATAAATTGGCATCAAAATTAGCCGTTTATGCTGACTTCTCGCTACTTGTATTAGGCGGAAAACTAAAGCAAGCAGAAATGCTGTCAGCTCGTTTAGGTGACGTAATGAGCTACCTGTATGCAGCAATGGCATCGATTCGTTTTTACGAGCAGAAAGTGTCAGCTAGTGAGCGTAGCCAAGCAAAACCGTATTTTGAGTACGCGACTCGTTGGTCTTTATGTAAAGCTGAAGAAGCCATATTGGCATTTTTAGAGAACTTCCCGTCTAAGCCTACGCGTCAGTTTATGCGTTTAATCACCATGACTTACTCAGGTAAAATGGTAAAAGTGAATGATGATTTGGTGCGTGAATTAGCAGAGCAAGCTCAACTTGATACTGCATTTAAAAAGCAATTAACACACTTGATTAAACCGGTAGCTGGTGATGGTAATTACATTAATGAGCAAGCTTATCTCGCTAAAATGGCTTGTTTACCACTGTTGTCAAAAGTGAAAAAATCACTTAAACAGCGTGTATTTAAAGCGGGTGTTCGCTTCTCAATTACGCTTGATAATGCACTTCAAGCTAATGTCATTACAGTGGATGAGCACAAGCAATTACAAGACTATAATCTAAAACGTGAGCGAGCGATTCGAGTTGATGAGTTTGATTTTGATTTGAATCTAATCTCAGACAAAGCAAACTTAAAAATCGCTAACTAAAGATAAATTTAAGTTTCTTACTGTTTAAGATGTTTACTGTTTAAGTCGCTTACTGTTTAAGTAAACCAATTTAAAAGGCCGCTATTAAGCGGCCTTTTTGTATTTAAAAAGAAATGGAACTAACAAAATATATAATTAGTTCGAATTTTAAGCAGATCACAGATTGAACAAAATTTTACCTTATAGGTATTTCATTAGGTGAAAATTTGAGCTTGGCAGCATTTTTCTTAGCTTAGTTTGGTAAATAATAAAGTACTTATTACTAGGGCCTGTTGAACTTTCAAGGTTGTTTTTGCAGCGAATTGTTGGTCATTTATACAAGGCAGAGACTTTGTGGTGTAGTTATTCTACATAAAAAGTCGATAACGCAGTAAAAATGACCAACAAACGCTGCCCGAAGGGGTCGACTAAAAGCGTTTTACTCTTTGTTGAATACATCTTTGTAAATAAAAGGTGCTTAGATGACTAGGCATCAATTCATCCGCCTTGATTAAAACGCTTTTATTTCGAACGAAACTTAACCGGCAAAGATCAACTGGCCCTGAACTAGGAGGCAAAATGGCACGATTATCTTTGATGGTAAACGTAATTGTGATGTGTTTACTTCCTGGGTTTTCACACGCTGCAGATATCATTATTGGTGGAACTGTGGGTTATCAAACTCACAGTACTTCATCTTATTCAGGTTTATCTAGCAGTGAAGAACGGGGGATTAATTATCAAATAAGAAATAGTGTCGACATTGGTGATGCGAGTCGCTTATACGGAACGTATTCTTTTAACTCTGATGACATGACGTATCATGAAGGTGTGCTTATTTCTTATGATAAATTATTTTTTCTAGAGCCATCGAATCAAGTGAGTTGGTTTATTGGTGCATCAGTAGGGCTAAGCGGTCATGAGTTTCAAATCACAGATATAGATCAAACTTACTATGATTCAAATAGTTGCTATGTATTTGGCGCTCAGACAGGATTAATGTTTGATTTTGGTAATGCATTTACATCTGAATTGGGATTTCGCTATTTGAAGCATAATGATACTTCTTCAGTTCAAAACCTAGGGGCGGTTTCTCAGTCTGTAAATGATGCGGAGCAAGTGTATTGGGGAGTCGACTTGAGCTTTTGAGAAGGATTTAAAGTATCAATTTATCTTAAGAAAAATAAAAGGCTGCCACGAATATGTCGGACAGCCTAATTATAGTAATGTGATTATATTAGCAATTAAGATGCTTTAATCGCGTTACCTTCAGAATCTTTAAAACTACCGACTGCAATCATGATGAAGTCGATTAATGTCCAAATACCTAAACCACCTAAAGTAAGTAGCATTAAGATACCAGTACCGATTTTACCTGTGTAAAAGCGGTGCACACCTAAAGAGCCCAAAAAGAAGCATAAAAGTAGTGTTGGTACGAAACCTTTTTCGCTTAATTGAACAGGTGTTTCTGCTGTTTGAACTTCTGACATAATAAATCCTTTAATTATATTTTTTGTCCTGGATAGGTAATTAATTTACCTTTCCCGTCTCTGTAGCTTCCAACAAGAAGCATAAATGTCACTACAACAGTGTGTATAACATCAATAAGAATAAGACCTGCACCTATGAGGGTGAGCGTAACATCTCCAAACTGTATTAGGATAATGCCAACAATGGCTAACGTTAAATCGAAAAAACCATGTAAAACTCTGCCACAATAAAAATGGTGAATTCCTAAAACGCCAAAAATACCCGATAAAATAACCGCAGTAGCGTATTTTTTATCAGACTTGACTGATTCAGTCACTTTCAACCTCCTTGATGAAAATCTTAAATCTTTTATATAGCAAAGAGTTAGCTTAATCAATTACAAATGTTAAATTTAACTTAAGAATGTGTCTCAGATCTTATCGTTAAGGTGCTCGAGTGTGGCTTTTCAGCGAGTATTGAAATTGAGATTTGTATATTGAATATGAAATTTTATTTTATATTCAATGTTTTAATGGTTTGGTAAATGAAAGGGTTATTGTAATTATTGTTTTAATTAGGCATGTTAAGACTTGGTTAAAAATGACAGCTTTGGCAATGGGCATAAGGGAATCAAATGTTGACAAGAACACAACACGATACGAGACATGACAGTTTAACAAAGCGCTTAGGCTATTCATCAATAGCGATACTAGTTTGCGCAATATCTCCCTTTGTAAACGCAGCTGATTATAAGGTTATTCATGCCGGTGAGCTGTTAACCGTTGCCAGTGAAAAACCATTGCAGCAATACTCATTGATCATTAGAGATGACAAAATTACTGAAGTAAAAAAGGGCTATGTCACTTTATCAAAAGATAAGGTAATAGCGACTGATACCGTTGAATATATAGATTTAAAAGACAGTTTTGTCATGCCAGGTTTGATGGATATGCATGTGCATTTACAAGGTGAAATAGGGCCTAAAAATGACAGTGAAGCGCTTCGGATGTCAGATGCAGATGTGGCAATGAGAAGTGCATATTTTGCAAATAAGACCTTACAGGCAGGCTTTACTACAGTACGTGATTTAGGCGCCAAACCAGAACAAATTTATGCACTGCGTGACGCAATCAATAAGGGCTGGTTGCCTGGTCCAAGAATTGTTGCATCAGGCGGTGTGTCGGTCACAGGTGGTCATGGAGATGTGGACGGTAAAAGCCCAGATTTATTGGATATGCTGACCTCTAAAACCATTTGTGATGGCCCTTTTGATTGTCGCCGCGCGACTCGCCGTGCAATTAAATATGGTGCAGATGTCATTAAAATAACCTCAACAGGTGGGGTGTTGTCTGATACCAATACTGGTACAGGTCAGCAAATGGCCAATGATGAATTAAAAGAAGTGATTGATGCCGCTCACGCATTAGGGCGCAAGGTTGCCAGTCATGCTCATGCGGCTGAAGGTATTAATGCTGCGCTACGGGCGGGTGTTGATAGCATTGAACACGGCAGTTATGCCAATAAAGAGTCAATTAAATTATTTAAAAAGTCTGGAGCTTATTTAGTTCCGACTTTATTGGCTGGTGATACTGTAGTGCAAATGGCGAACTCGAAAGGCAACTTTATGTCTGATGCGATTAAAGCGAAAGCGATTCGTGTGGGTAATGACATGCAAAACAACTTTGGCAATGCGTATAAAAAAGGCGTAAAGATTGCTTTTGGAACTGACAGCGGTGTGTCTCGTCATGGTGATAACGCTAGAGAAGCGGTACTGATGTCTCAAGCAGGTATGTCGAACAAAGATATTTTAATTTCTGCCACCATTAATGGGGCTGACTTAGTGGGGATGTCAGAATCAATCGGCACCTTAGAGCAAGGTAAACAAGCTGATGTTATCGCGATGAAAGTGAGTCCATTAACCCAAATCGATGCATTACTTGATGTGCAGTTTGTGATGAAGTCTGGCGCTATTCATAAACGATAAATCAGTCGTGTGGATGGAGGTTAAGCTGACTTAATCATGAGTCAGCTTAATCTATCCGCGAAGAGTCTAATTTGATTAATACCATTCAATAATTGGCGTTAAACAGCTTACTCGACCCAATGTAAAACATCTTTGATGACCGACCAACGAGGCTTTTTAGGTTGGGCATTTTCACCTAAAATCCAATAGCCATAAAGTGTGTCGACATAACCTGAGGATTGTTGGATGGATAACCAACTGTTTAAGAAGGTATGCAGCGAGTGATTACCTTTAGCTACAGCGTATGAAGCTGGGAAGGATTTAATTTCTTCACGGTTATACATGGCAGTATATTCGGGGTATAAAATCGTCCATGTTTTGCCAGCTTCTAAACTAATTAATAAAGCATCATAGTTTTCACCATCATCTTCAAAGAATAACTTGTCTGAGTCGATAGAGCTAAATTCAACATTATCAAACTTTTCTTGAATGTGCGGAATGATGGAGTAGTCACCGACAGAGGCCACTCTCACCTTTTCAGCTTCATGGATTAATTGATCAGTTTTAAATTCATCAGCTCGGTAATCCTTCACGACAAAGGCGTAGTGTAAATCGAGTACGGGATTAGTGAAATCGACAAAACCAATACGGAAGGTAGTCATTTGTAGCCCCGAAATGGTGATATCAAATAAGCCACTGTTGATCCCATCCAGCACATTGGCTGAGTTATAAGGAATGAATGCCACTTTAATTTCAAGTTCAGCGGCAAGTTTTCGCATCATTTCAATATCAAACCCCACAAGATCCTGACCAGCATTGTAGTAGGAAAAAGGCACTTGAACAGGGTTATAGCCAACGCGTAATAGCCCGCTTTGTTTTATTTGCTCTATGGTTCGTGGGCCATTCACTTCAAGTTCTTCTGACCAGTTAAAAGCCGTGATTTCTTCAGGCACTTCTGCAGCAGAGCTCATTTGAGCAACAACTTCATCCATGTTGTATTCAGTATCAACGATACTACTCAATACCCAACTGGTGCCTAGCAGCGTGATACCGAAAACAACAGGGGTAATGGCACTACAAAGAATGAGTCGCTTCATGCTGATTTTAGCAATACCTGCCAGCATGGCTGTGCCACCGATGGCGAGAATAAATATATTCATTGCGGCTAATAGCGAAGTAAATCGACTGGTGAACAAACTAGACACCATATAAAGCTGGAATAGATCAGATGATAATTCTAATGAGTCAAGAAGCATCGGAATAGTCAGATAGACACTACCAAATAAGCTAATCAGCCCGTTAACAGACATAGGCAAATAACTGAGGAAATCGAGTTCTTTACCTGAAAACCAAGCAGCAAATAACACAAATACAATGGTGAGGAGCTTACCTAAATTAGGAAAGCTAAAGACCACAGGGATAATGATATTGGCGTAATCATCGGTTTGCTCATCACCGATATTGTACTTATGGAATAGCTCTTTAGTGCGTTGAATGAGTAAAGGTAAAATAATGAAAATATTACCTGCCGCAAATGCAGTGATCATCGCGTCTTTAGCAATACCAGTAATGTCTCGGTAGGAAAATGGGGTGATCACCATAATGATTGCCGGTAACACCCAATAGGTCAAAATCACCGTCATTACCACATGAGCGACAAAGTACACCTGCAATTTTTGAAACTCGTCAAAATCCATGGTGCCAGCGGTGGCCGCTGTCATGGCGAAAATGCCAATGGGCATGAGCATCACAATGCTTTGTGTGACCTTATTAAAAGACTCACCTAATAATTGCAAAGGACGCATCAAAGACTCTTTGTCTTTAATCGAAATAAGCGCGATGCCTGTGGCGACACAAAATAATACAATGGCTGGGATGTAACTATTCGATAATGAAAAAAATGGGTTAGATGGGATATATAAGTCTAATAAATTGACTGAATTAGGGTCTTGGAGCGCAGTTAAGCTAAAGAACTCTCCCGCTTGCCACTCAGGAAATGTGTATTTGATCAAATACATACTGAGCAAACCCAATAGCCAAATGACTAGCATCAATTTACCCACTTTAACGCCCAGAGATTTTGCTTGCTCTAAGGTTAAACTGCCTAAACTCGAAATAAGCGACACGATAATATAAGGGATGATAGTCATCTGCAGAAGCTTGATAAAAGCATCACCAATTACAGACATCCACGCGAGCATTTCGCCAAAAAATAGTCCTGCAATGATGCCGCCAGCAAAGGAGAGTAACACCCAACTCGACATGCTGAGTTTGTTCTTTTTAGGTTCTTTATTGGCGGGCGAAACCGCCTGTGCTTGCTCTGGGCTTTGTGCAGTATTATTAGTGGGATCTGTTTTATCATTGTCTGGTGTGGCCGTTGCCATATGAATCCTTTTATATGCTCTATTTCGCGAATGGTGCTATTGCTATTGCTATTGCTATTGCTATTGCTTGCGACTAATACACTAACCGAATGAGTTAGCTGCAACTAACAAGCTGTTGCGCTTGGCCATGAGTCGCGAGTGTTTGGTGGTAGCAATCGACATACTGATTAACTTTAATTTCAGTATTAAAGTGCTGAATCGCTCTTGCACGCCCAGCTTTTCCAAGTTGCTGTTGGTACTGGTTATCAGCAAAAATCTTGCTAATGGTGCTAGCCATACTTTGCGCATCTTCAGGTGGATGCATAAAGCCAGTTACACCTTCTTCGACGACCTCAGGAATGCCATCAACATTGCTACTAACCGTTGGCACCCCACAGGACATTGCCTCTAGAATAACCATACAGAAAGACTCGCGGTAACTTGGCTGAATTAAACAGTCTGCATTAGCAATATAGCGTTCTACCTTGTTCACTGAACCAGTAAAACGGACTCTATCTAAGATGTTGAGTTGACTACATTGCTGTTTAATTTTTTCGATATCCGGACCGCTACCAACCAGCACTAGCCTGACTTTTTCATCGCAGTGTAATTGACTAAAAGCATTAACAACGGTTTGGGTGTTTTTTAGCGGCCTGAAATTTGAAACGTGCATTAAGATTTTTTCGTCATCATTTGCCAATGTTCGTCTTAGGTTTTGGTCAACTAACTCTGGGGTAAAATCATTGGCATCAATAAAGTTATGCACCACATTAATGGGTTGGTTTATTTCAAACTCTTGTTGAATATAGTGGCGCTGGAAATTGGATACTGTCGTTAATAAGGTACTTTGATTCATGCTGAAGGTATTTAAACGTTTTATCGCATTATCTTGACCGACAATCGTGACATCAGTTCCGTGAATAGTGGTAACAATCGGGAATGAATATTGGCAGATATTACTGGCTAGAAATGCACATAAAGAGTGAGGAATAGAATAATGAGCGTGGATCAAATGTAATTGATATTGTTCGACGACTTCGACAATTTTGGCGGTTAACGAATAGGTATGTAGTGGGCCTTCAAATAAAGGATAATTTACTTCGTCTACTTCATGAAAGTAAACATTACTATAATTTTGGATAAGCTTAAATGGCCGTTTATGGGCAATAAAATGCACTTCATGACCTAATTTTGCTAAGCCAATACCCAACTGAGTGGCCACTAACCCAGAACCACCAATACTTGGGTGACAGACAATACCTATGCGTAACTTATTCATCATTTTTCACTCGTATCCTTACTAGCGTGCTCAGCGCAATGAAATGGCAATTATGAATAATAATCGTAATGTTATTTTTAGGTTAACTTTTTGAATATTGCAATATTTTTCTATCTAACTGTATTGGGCATCTGTTCAGCGAGATAATGACAATGCACTATGCACTATGCACTATTCACTATTCACTATTCACTATTCACTATTCACTATTCACTATTCACTATTCACTATTCACTATTCACTATT
>NZ_JAUOSO010000056.1:0-522 GCF_030548905.1 Shewanella sp. 2_MG-2023 | reverse complement strand
GACTGGGGTGAAGTCGTAACAAGGTAGCCCTAGGGGAACCTGGGGCTGGATCACCTCCTTACCTATACGACTAACTTAATGTTTGTTGAGTGTTCACACAGATTACTTGATAGAAAGAAAGAGCAAAATTACGTTGGGTCTGTAGCTCAGCTGGTTAGAGCGCACCCCTGATAAGGGTGAGGTCGGTGGTTCAAGTCCACTCTGACCCACCAAAATCTTCTATTTCTCCTAAGATGAAGATTTTGTATTAACGTATTTTGTTTGACTGCATGTAAATGGGGCTATAGCTCAGCTGGGAGAGCGCCTGCCTTGCACGCAGGAGGTCTGCGGTTCGATCCCGCATAGCTCCACCATTTACTTACTTTTATTTAAAAGGTAAATCATGCACATTGGATAGAGACGCCAAAGATAAAGCGACAGCTTTATCTTTGGCTTTTTTAAGCCCGTTCTTTAACAATTTGGAAAGCTGATAGTATTTAATTGCATGAGTCTGTCATGTTAATTAATTACAAATCGTATTAT
>NZ_JAUOSO010000055.1:0-531 GCF_030548905.1 Shewanella sp. 2_MG-2023 | reverse complement strand
GTGGGTACAATCGGTCACGTCGACCATGGTAAAACAACGCTAACTGCTGCAATCTCAGCTGTTTTAACCAAAACTTACGGTGGTGAAGTTAAAGATTTCGCACAAATCGATAACGCTCCAGAAGAGCGTGAGCGCGGTATTACAATTAATACTTCTCACATCGAATATGACACACCTACTCGTCACTACGCACACGTAGATTGTCCTGGTCACGCCGATTATGTTAAAAACATGATTACTGGTGCTGCTCAAATGGATGGCGCTATCTTAGTAGTTGCTGCTACAGATGGTCCTATGCCACAAACACGTGAGCACATCCTGCTTTCACGTCAGGTTGGTGTACCTTTCATCATCGTATTCATGAACAAATGTGACATGGTTGACGATGAAGAACTACTTGAATTAGTAGAAATGGAAGTTCGTGAACTTCTTTCTGAATATGACTTCCCAGGTGATGACTTACCAGTTATCCAAGGTTCTGCGCTTAAAGCTCTTGAAGGCGATTCAGCTTGGGAACCAAAGATTATCGAA
>NZ_JAUOSO010000054.1:0-569 GCF_030548905.1 Shewanella sp. 2_MG-2023 | reverse complement strand
GTGGATATTTCAGGCCTTGTTGATGGCGACATCACTGTTGACGCCTCAGCAGTCGACCAAAACGGTCAAACCGTCACTGATGCTGACACTGACAACATGGATGCGACACCAGGCTCTATCGACGTTGCATTAGTGATTAACGATGGCGCAGAGACAGCCGACATTTCAGGTACCACTACTGATGTGGCGCCAAACTCAACTGTCACCCTAACGCTCACCGATAGCGCTGGCACAGTCCAAGTCATCACTGGCGTGACCGTAGATGCCAATGGCGATTACAGCATTGATGGCGTAGACATTTCAGGCTTAGTTGATGGCGACATTACCGTTGATGCCTCTGCTGTCGACCAAAACGGTCAAACCGTCACTGATGCTGACACTGACAACATGGATGCGACCGCCGGCTCAATTGATGTAGCCCTCACCATTAATGATGGCGCTGAAACCGCTGACATTTCTGGTACCACTACCGATGTCGCGCCAAACTCAACTGTCACCCTAACGCTCACCGATAGCGCTGGCACAGTGCAAATAATCACCGGCGTCACTGTTGATGCCAATGGTGATTA
>NZ_JAUOSO010000053.1:0-581 GCF_030548905.1 Shewanella sp. 2_MG-2023 | reverse complement strand
AAAGGTATCACTCGGGCTTGTTCAACACTTGGGATAAGGACGCGGCTACGCGCGGCCTATCCTTATCTGTTATATTTACTTTATTTGCACACTTGTTGGTTCTTCGTTTCGTAGGTTTGATAAGTTTTTGTTAAAGTCTTTAGATACCTTAGAATACCAATATTCGAGTAATTTAGAATTACAATTGCTATCCAATATAGGTTGGATTGATTCTTCTGACATTTCTAATGTAAGCGCAGGATCGCCAACAATAGAGTTGAATTTTTTATATGATACTCGCGTTTTTTCAATAGTTAATTTATCAATTTCTTCAATTTGCTTTTTAGTCAATGAATAGGATGTATTACATTCAGTGTCTACTAAAGAAAAAGTAACGTCATACATATTTATATTGCCAATATATTTAGATAAACGAAGAGCCTGAGGTTCTGCGTTAGAAAAAAAACTGATAGTAAAAAAAAGTATAAATAAACTAAATTTCAACGACTGAACTCCATGTAAATATAACGATCATAGTTCATGAGCCGTAGGTCTCATGTAACGGGTTGTTCTTTACTTCGCAGAGAGGAGGTTGTCGCTAC
>NZ_JAUOSO010000052.1:0-618 GCF_030548905.1 Shewanella sp. 2_MG-2023 | reverse complement strand
GCCTACACCCACGCCGGAGCCAACACCGGAGCCAACACCTACACCGGAGCCAACACCTACACCGGAGCCAACACCAACTGAGGCAGTTAATTTAGGCACTCCTTTAGGAGGTGAGTTTGATTATTGGTTAAACCCAGATGGAACAATAACAGAAGGAGCGCCTAGACTTGACTCTGGGCTACTGCCCAGTGGGGCAAATGAGACCGGTCTAAGTGGGCAGTTCATCGGAGGAGAACCAATAATAACGAATGAGTCAGGTCAAATGTTTACATTTGACGGTGAACCATATGTACCACCAGAGGGTGGTGGTGGTGGTGGTGGTGGAGACGGCGACGGAGATGGAGACGGCGATGGCGACGGCGACGGCGACGGAGACGGAGATGGCGACGGAGATGGAGATGGAGACGGCGATGGCGATGGCGACGGAGATGGCGACGGAGATGGAGACGGCGACGGAGACGGAGATGGAGATGGAGACGGCGACGGAGATGGCGATGGAGACGGCGATGGAGATGGCGACGGAGATGGCGATGGAGACGGCGATGGAGACGGCGATGGAGACGGCGACGGAGACGGAGACGGAGATGGAGACGGAGATGGAGACGGAGATGGAGACGG
>NZ_JAUOSO010000051.1:0-767 GCF_030548905.1 Shewanella sp. 2_MG-2023 | reverse complement strand
GGCACAGTCCAAGTCATCACTGGCGTCACTGTTGATGCCAATGGCGATTACAGCATTGATGGCGTGGATATTTCAGGTTTAGTTGATGGCGACATTACCGTTGATGCCTCAGCTGTCGATCAAAACGGTCAAACCGTGACTGACGCTGACACCGACAATATGGATGCGACTGCGGGTTCTATTGATGTAGCCCTCACCATCAATGACGGCGCTGAAACCGCTGACATTTCAGGTACCACTACTGATGTCGCGCCAAACAGCACAGTCACGCTAACCCTGACTGATAGCGCTGGCACAGTGCAAATCATCACTGGCGTCACTGTAGATGCCAATGGCGATTACAGTATTGATGGCGTGGATATTTCAGGCTTAGTTGATGGCGACATCACCGTTGACGCATCAGCAGTCGACCAAAACGGTCAAACCGTCACGGATGCTGACACCGACAACATGGATGCGACTGCGGGTTCTATTGATGTAGCCCTCACCATCAATGACGGCGCTGAAACCGCTGACATTTCAGGTACCACTACTGATGTCGCGCCAAACAGCACAGTCACGCTAACCCTGACTGATAGCGCTGGCACAGTGCAAATCATCACTGGCGTCACTGTAGATGCCAATGGCGATTACAGTATTGATGGCGTGGATATTTCAGGCTTAGTTGATGGCGACATCACCGTTGACGCATCAGCAGTCGACCAAAACGGTCAAACCGTCACGGATGCTGACACCGACAACATGGATGCCACTGCGGGCTCTATCGA
>NZ_JAUOSO010000050.1:0-843 GCF_030548905.1 Shewanella sp. 2_MG-2023 | reverse complement strand
CTGTCATCTTCAGCAGTACCATGCTGCTCAATACCAAAATGCGTAATCCAATCACCCTCAACCACTGTGCCATCGTTAAACTCCATACTCTCGAGCTTATTAAGACTACTGTTCACCGCTTTCTCAATCGTAATAGTCGAAACTGCGCCAGTTACAGGGTCTGTCACTTGAACAACTAAATCATCACCATTAGCAAGTAACGAAATATCCGCTTGGCTTATTCCTTCACCAAAGACCAATTTATCCGCTGTAGCATAACCACCGTCATAATCCACTATCGTGTCATTACCATCGCCAAGATTATAGATATATGTGTCACTGCTATAACCGCCCACCATACGGTCATTGCCTGTACCACCGATAAAGGTATTGGTGTTATACCTCACACTTGAACTCGTACTACCAATCGTCAATAAGTCATCACCCGCGCCACCATCAAGCGTGTCATCACCTAAACCGCCCGATAATGTGTCGTTGCCTGCGAAACCTCGCATTACCTCTGACTCATTAATCCCAACCATGACATCATCACCCGAAGTACCTTGTACTTCTAATGACGCAAATAAGTCACCATCAATGATACTGCCGTCTGCAAAGTGCAATGCCTCTATTCGGTATAGGCTACTCGTGGCCGCATTTTCTAATGTAATAGTAGATTCTTCGCCTGTGGCCGAATTTGTCACAACAAAAATAAGGTGTGCACCGATACGCCTAAAGGCGATATCACTAGGTTTTATCCCTTCACCAAAGACCAATTTATCCGCTTTAGCATAACCACCGTCATAATCCACTATCGTGTCATTACCATCGCCAAGATTATAGATATATGTGTCACTGCTATAA